>NZ_JAVLSB010000049.1:0-194044 GCF_031583775.1 Pseudomonas rhizozeae | reverse complement strand
AGCACATCGCCGACGCGGTGAGCAAAGGCGCGACCGTGCTGTCCGGCGGCAAGTCCCTGGAAGGCAACTTCTTCGAGCCGACCATTCTGGTCAACGTTCCGAACAACGCCGCTGTGGCCAAGGAAGAAACCTTCGGTCCGCTGGCGCCGCTGTTCCGCTTCAAGGACGAAGCCGAAGTGATCGCCATGTCCAACGACACCGAGTTCGGCCTGGCCTCGTACTTCTACGCCCGCGACCTGGGCCGAGTTTTCCGCGTGGCGGAAGCGTTGGAATACGGTATGGTCGGCGTCAACACCGGGCTGATCTCCAACGAAGTCGCGCCGTTCGGCGGCATCAAGGCCTCGGGCCTGGGGCGTGAAGGCTCCAAGTACGGCATCGAAGACTACCTGGAAATCAAATACCTCTGCCTGGGCATCTAACGCCCGGCAATGCTTCAAGTACACCGGGCACGAGAGCGATGCCCGGTGTGCGTTTCACACCGCACTATTCTCGGTGGCCGGGAACGCAGTGGCAGTCGATCATCGCATGCTGCCGCCGTGGCTCCCCGCCGCTTAATCCTTGAACCACGCCGCCCGATGAGCGGCGAATGAGGACTGTATGAGCAAGACTAACGCTTCGTTGATGGCCCGTCGCACCGCCGCTGTACCCCGTGGCGTCGGCCAGATTCACCCGATCTTCGCCGAATCCGCGCAAAACGCAACGGTAACCGACGTTGAAGGTCGCGAGTTCATCGACTTCGCCGGCGGTATCGCCGTGCTGAACACAGGCCATGTGCACCCGAAAATCATCGCCGCCGTGACCGCGCAGTTGAACAAGCTGACGCACACCTGCTTCCAGGTGCTGGCCTATGAGCCTTACGTCGAGCTGTGCGAAAAAATCAACGCCAAGGTCCCAGGCAATTTCGACAAGAAAACTCTGCTGGTCACCACCGGTTCCGAAGCCGTGGAAAACGCGGTGAAAATCGCCCGTGCTGCCACTGGCCGCGCTGGCGTGATCGCTTTCACCGGCGCTTATCACGGTCGCACCATGATGACTCTGGGCCTGACCGGCAAAGTCGTGCCGTACTCGGCCGGCATGGGCCTGATGCCTGGCGGCATCTTCCGCGCGCTGTTCCCGAACGAGCTGCACGGTGTGAGCGTCGACGATTCGATCGCCAGCATCGAGCGCATCTTCAAGAACGACGCCGAGCCGCGCGATATCGCCGCGATCATCATCGAGCCAGTCCAGGGCGAAGGCGGTTTCTACGTCGCGCCTAAAGAGTTCATGCAGCGTCTGCGCGCCCTGTGCGATCAGCACGGCATCCTGCTGATCGCTGACGAAGTGCAAACTGGCGCTGGCCGTACCGGCACCTTCTTCGCCATGGAGCAAATGGGCGTTGCCCCGGACCTGACCACTTTCGCCAAATCCATCGCCGGTGGTTTCCCGCTCGCGGGCGTGTGCGGCAAAGCCGAATACATGGACGCCATCGCCCCGGGTGGCCTGGGCGGCACCTACGCCGGTAGCCCGATCGCCTGCGCCGCGGCCCTGGCCGTGATGGAAGTGTTCGAAGAAGAGCACCTGCTGGATCGCTGCAAAGCAGTCGGCGAGCGCCTGGTGACTGGCCTCAAAGGGATTCAGGCGAAGTACCCGGTGATCGGCGAAGTGCGGGCCCTGGGCGCGATGATCGCGGTCGAGCTGTTCGAAGACGGCGACAGCCACAAGCCAAACGCTGCCGCCGTGGCGTCGGTGGTGGCCAAGGCCCGCGACAAGGGTTTGATCCTGCTGTCGTGCGGCACCTACGGCAATGTGTTGCGCGTGCTGGTGCCGCTGACCTCGCCGGACGAGCAACTGGATAAAGGCCTGGCGATTATCGAAGAGTGCTTCTCGGAGCTGTAACGCCGAGTGTGACTTGATCGACAAAAAACCCGCTTCGGCGGGTTTTTTGTTGTCTGCTGAAACACTTCCCGCGCTTTTCAGTTGTGTCGCTCCGCCGCCATTGACTAAGGTTGAAGCATTGCCATGGAGCGCGCCGATGACTGGTCTGGATTTGCCAGCTGTACCCCGAGTATTGATTGCCGAGGCCGATCCCTGGTCGCGGGATTTGCTGACGCAAGTGTTGCTGAGCGTGCGTTGCGACGCACGGCTGGATGTCTGCGCCGACGGCCAGCAGGCGTTGGCGCGGCTTACAGATACGCCATATGACCTGATTATCGCTGACTGGGAGTTGGCCGGTGTCGATGGCCTGAGTCTGTTGCGCAGTGTGCGTCAGCGCCGCCGCAACCCGGTGCTGCCGTTCATTCTGATGAGCAGCCGCAACGACAGCGCCAGCGTGCGCGAAGCCTTGCCCCTGGCCCCCACGGCTTACCTCACCAAACCCCTTAACATCGACAGCCTGACCCAGCGTCTGCAAGACCTGCTGCTGGATGCCGGCGAGCAAGTGTCGTGCGAAGTGCCAGCGCTGGCGCCCGGCATGACCCTCAAGCTTTATCTGGAGCGGCGCCGCGAATCCGCCGACGGCGCGCCTTTGATGACCGACGTGCAAGTCGCGGTCAAACGCAGCCTCAATCCAGCTGGCCTCGACCTGAAGCGGCTGGAAGATGAAATCCGCACCGATCCGCAGGTGACGGCGGTGTTGATCGCTGCCGCCAACAGTGCCGCGCAGCATCACGGCAGCGCGGTGCAGACCCTGGCCCAAGCGCTGCAGCGGCTCGGCACCGGGCAAAGCATGAACCTGATCCTCGGGCTGGCCCTCAAGCGCAGTGCTCGGCTCAGCGACCCGTTGTTGGCTGACTACGCCGAGCGCTACTGGGGCTTGTCGCTGCACACGGCGGAATATGCGCGGACCTTGGCGCGGATGCTCGACTTGGACCAAGAGCGCTGCTATTGCGCGGGCATGTTGCATCGCCTCGGCGATCTGGCGTTGTTGCGCTGCCTGCAGGAATGGCGGCAGGCCGGCGGTGAGCTGGATGAAGGGGAGGACGTCGGCGAGGCGCTGGCGGAGTTCGGTGCTGCCTACGGCTCAGCGTTGCGCACCCGCTGGCGTTTGCCGATTGAATTGCGCGAGTTGATCGCTGCGGTTTATCAGCTCGGCGGTGGTGTGTATTCCCGTGAAGCGCTGGTGATGAACATGGCGGCACAACTGGCGCGCCTGACCGAGCACGAGGGCGTCGAGGAACTGGCCAAGAGTCGGACCGCCAGGTTGCTGAAGATCGGCTTGCCGGAGTTGATACGGTTGCGCAGGAAGTAACAGGTTTCAGAGGAAGAAGGGCGAACTCAGGCTGAGACGATCCGGTTCTTGCCTTGGCGCTTGGCCTCATACATGGCGCTGTCCGCCCGGGCGAACAGGCTGTCGAGGGTCTCGTCTTCGCGGGTCAAGCTGGTCAGGCCCTGGCTGACGGTGATGCTATAGCTGTGCTCACCGTACCTGAAGCGCAGGCGCTGGATCTCCCGTTGCAGGCGTTCCGCCACTTGCCGCGCCATCTCGGGGGCGCACCCGGGAAATACCGCGGCAAATTCTTCGCCACCGATTCGCCCAAACAAGTCACCGCGCCGCAACGAGGAGCGACCGCAGTCGGCGATACGTTGCAACACGTTATCGCCCTCCGGATGGCCGTAGCTGTCGTTGATCATCTTGAAGTCATCGATGTCCAGCAGCAGAAAGGCCAGGGCTGAACCCTGAGCGCGAGCCTGTTCGAACTCTCGATTGGCGCATTCGAAAAAATGCCGACGGTTGCTGCTCTGCGTCAGCACATCGGTGGTGGCCAGGCGTTGCAGTTCGCTTTCCAGGTGCTTCTTTTCGGTAATGTCCTCGGCGATGCCGACGATGATCACCGGCTGGCCCGGTTCGGCCTGACGATTGATAAAGCATTTGTCGCTGAGCCAGCGGACCTTGCCGTCAGCGTCGATGATCCGGTATTCGCGGTCTTCCACCGAACCCTTTTCCAGCACTTCGGCCAGACTGCGCTCGGCGTAGTCGAGGTCATCCGGGTAGATCGCGTCGCGCCACTGGTTGAAGTCCGCCAACAGGAGACTGGCCGAGCGGCCAAAAATCCGCTCGTAGGCAGGGCTGACGTACAGCACCTCGCGGTTTTCCCAGTTGAACGCCCAAAGTACCGCGTTGACGCTGACCAGCAGCGAGCTGAACAGCTGCTCGCGCTCGCTCAGGCGCGCCACTTCACCCTGCGCATGCATCAGCGCCATGAGGGTGTGCGCGGCTTCAGGCCACGGCGGCAGGGATGGATCTTGCAGGTTCTTATCGACCATTGGGCACCATTCTCAAAGGGCGTGCGCCACTCGGAGCAACAGAGCGGACACTGTGAAAACCGCCTAGTGGCGAAGTGATGTTTGAGATAGGGGATTCGGTGCTTAGTTCCAATCGATGCGCCCGGGAGCCGGGCGCACCGATCAGTGGTGTCAGACGTTGGCGGGGCGCAGCGAGTAGGTTTTGAGCTGGTTGGCAAACTCGCGCAGGGACTGGATGCCGCTGGCTTCAGCCTCGTGGACCCAATCCTTGATGGCTGCAAGCATGTCGTGGCCGTTGGAGCTGGTCTTGACCCAGATTTGCTGCAACGCCAAGCGTTTCTCGTAGATAACCTTGAGTGCCTGGCTGTGTTCGAGCATGTTCTGGATTCGCACGTGATGCTTGTCGTCCAGCAGGCTGGTTTCCCGGGACAACAGGCGCTTGGCGCGGTGGAACTGGTGGCGGACCGAGTGATCGACCTTTTCCAGTTCCTGCTTGACCAGCGGCGCGATCACCAGCTTGCGGTACTGGGCCATGATCTGGAAACGGTTGTTGAGGATCGCCATGGCGGTGTCCATGTCGAGGCTGCCCTTGCCTTCTACCCGGTGGGCAATTGGCGCGACGCGCTGAACCTTGGCCAGGCGCAAGAAACTGAACACCTGGATCCACGCCCAACCGAGGTCGAACTCCCACTTCTTCACCGACAATTTCGCCGAGTTGGGGTAGGTGTGGTGGTTGTTGTGCAGCTCTTCGCCACCGATCAGGATGCCCCAGGGCACCAGGTTGGTCGCCGCGTCACGGCACTCGAAGTTGCGGTAGCCGATGGCATGGCCCAGGCCATTGACCACACCGGCGGCCCACACCGGGATCCACATCATCTGGATCGCCCAGATGGTGATGCCGATGGTGCCGAACAGCAGCAGGTCGATAACCCCCATGATCGCCACCCCTAGCAGCGGAAAACGGCTGTAGAGGTTGCGCTCGATCCAGTCCTCCGGGCAGTTTTTGCCGTAGATACGCAGGGTCTCGGAGTTTTCCGCTTCGGCGCGATAGAGCTCGGCACCCTTGCGCAGGACCGTGGACAACCCCTTGATCACCGGGCTGTGCGGGTCGTCTTCGGTTTCACATTTGGCGTGGTGCTTGCGGTGGATGGCGGTCCACTCGCGGGTATTCTGTGCCGTGGTCAGCCACAGCCAGAAACGGAAGAAATGCTTGAGCCCGGCGTTCAGCTCCAAGGAGCGATGCGCCGAGTAGCGGTGCAGATAGACCGTGACACCGACGATGGTGACATGGGTCATCAGCAGGGTGACTGCCACCAGCGACCAGGGCGACAAGCCGAGAAAACCTTCGTACCACATAGGCTATAGGGCCCTCGATAAAGAAAAAACAGCCGCTGCATTATCACTAAGCCCACAGATAAAACCAGCCGCCCTTTTCAGATAAGCGTGGCGGGATGTGTCTTTAATCTATAATTCCAACCTTTTTGTAAGGACATGGAGCGCCAGATGCCCGCAACTTTTCGCGATGCCCTGCGCGCAGCGCTGCTCTATCTGGTGCTCTCGGCCGTTTGGCTGGCGCTCAGTGATCATTTATTGAACAAATTCTTCGATGGATCCGCCGAGTTGGCGCGGTGGCAACTGATCAACGGTTATGGCTGGGCCTTCGTCAGTGCGGTGCTGATGTTGTGCGCCATCACCCGTCTGTCACGCGGACGGTCAAATACCGTCGCTACAACCGAGTCACTGGCCGATAACGTTCAGTTGCGCCAGGCCGCAGCGGTATTCGAGTGCACCCGAGAAGGCGTGCTGGTGACCGATGGCGATGGTGTTATCGTGCATGTGAACCCGGCATTCATGGCGATCACCGGCTATCAGCGCGAAGAAGTGCTGAGCCGGCGGCCGAATCTGTTCAAGTCCGGTCACCATCCGCCGGCCTTTTATCAGCAGATGTTTGCCTCCCTGCAAAACACCGGGGAATGGAGCGGCGAGATCTGGAACCGGCGCAAGAACGGCGAGATTTTCCCGCAATGGCAGACGATCCGTTCGATTCAAGACGATCAAGGCCGGATCAGCCGCTACGTCGCGGTGTTTTCCGACATCAGCGCGATCAAAAATTCCGAGTACGAACTGGCGCATCTGGCGCATCACGACCCGCTGACCGAGTTGCCCAATCGTCTGTTGTTCCATGAGCGCACTCGCCAGGCGCTGGCGTCGGCGCAATTGCACAAGCACGGTTGCGCGCTGCTGATCATCGACCTCGATCACTTCAAGATAATCAACGACAGCCTTGGCCATAACGTCGGTGACCAACTACTCAAAGCCGTGGCGACGCGTTTGCAAGGGCTGTGCGGCAGCAATGTGACCCTGGCGCGGATCGGCGGCGATGAATTCGCGGTGCTGGATGAAAGTTGTCCGCGATTGCTGCAAGCGGCAGCCTTGGCGCAGTGCCTGCTCGATGGCCTCAAGCAACCATTCCAGTTCGACGAGCAGCCGTTGTTGATCAATGCCAGCATCGGCATCAGCCTGTTTCCCAAGGATGCGTCGAACGCCGAACAGTTATTGCGTAATGCCGATTCGGCGCTGTTCAAGGCCAAAAGTGCCGGGCGCAACGGTTACGCGCTGTACACCGAAGAACTGACCGCCCACGCCCAGCGCCGGGTGGAGCTGGCATTCGAGCTGCGTCGGGCGCTGGAGCAGCAAGAACTGCGTGTGTATTACCAGCCGGTGCACGAACTGCGCACCGGGCGCCTCGAAGGCGTCGAAGCGTTGGTCCGCTGGCAGCATCCGCAGCGCGGACTGGTGCCGCCGGCGGAGTTCATTCCCGTGGCCGAGGGCACCGGGCTGATCACCGAGATTGACGCCTGGGTCATGCAGCAGGCGTGCGCGCAGATGTGCCAGTGGCTGGCAGCCGGGCGGCAGCTGTCGTTTGTCGCGGTCAACGTGTCGACGCGGCTGTTCGCCCGCCGTGAACTGTATGACCGCGTCGCGCAAGTGCTGGACGAAACCGGCATGGCGCCGGCCTGCCTGGAGCTTGAAGTCACCGAAAGTGCGGTGATGGACGAGCCGGAAGTGGCGCTGGAACAGATGCATCGTTTGCGGGAGTTGGGGGTGCGCCTGGCGATCGATGATTTCGGCACCGGCTATTCGTCGTTGTTGCGACTCAAGCGGCTGCCGGTGCAAAAGTTGAAGATCGACCAGGGCTTCGTCGCCGGGTTGCCGGCCGACGAAGACGACGCGGCGATCGTGCGGGTGATCGTCGCCCTGGCGCAGGCCATGGGCATGCAGGTCCACGCAGAAGGCATCGAGCAGTCGGAGCAGGCTCGTTTTCTGTTGGAACATGCCTGCGAGTTGGGTCAGGGCTACTGGTTTGGCCGACCCGTGCCAGCGCAGCAGTTGTTCGATTGAGCACGTCTGAAACCGCGTCCGGGGCGTATTCGACGCCCCTTCCGATTGCGCGCAAACTCACGCGCCAGCAAATAATCCTTTTTAGTTATATAAACATTCTTAAATAGTATTTTTAAGAATATCCGCGTCTATCTAGTATTGCTCCCACGCCGCAAGCAGTCCGGCACTGCCAGGCAACCCCCCATGAAGGAGCACCAGCATGAGCGCATCTCTACGTAGCGTTGACGGCCAGGACGAAGCAACTATCTTGCGTGAAATCCAGAGCGCCCTGCGCGATCTGCGTTTCGGTGCGGTGGAGATCACCGTGCACAACGCCCAGGTCGTGCAGATCGAACGCAAAGAAAAATTCCGTTTGCAGAATCCGGGCAACAAACCGAGCTGAAAGACCGGCAACCGCTTGCAGGACCCCCATAAGAAAAAAACGCCAACACTTAAAAGAATTCCAGGAGCTTTCACCATGTCGTCGATTCGCCGTTACGCTTTGGCCGCCCTGGCCAGTGCAGTTTTTGCCGGTTCCGCGGTTGCCAAGGATTACGAGTTGCTCAACGTGTCGTATGACCCGACTCGCGAGCTGTACCAGGATTACAACGCCGAATTCATCAACTTCTGGAAGAAAGACCACGCTGGCGACAACGTGAAGATCCAGCAATCCCACGGTGGTTCGGGCAAACAAGGCCGGGCGGTGATTGATGGTCTGCGCGCTGACGTGGTGACCCTGGCCCTGGCTGGTGACATCGACGAAATCGCCAAACTCGGCAAGACCCTGCCCGAAGACTGGCAAAAACGCCTGCCGGAAGCGAGCACGCCGTACACCTCGACTATCGTGTTCCTGGTGCGCAAGGGCAACCCTAAAGGCATCAAGGATTGGGGCGACCTGATCAAGAAAGACGTCTCGGTGATCACCCCGAACCCGAAAACCTCCGGCGGCGCTCGCTGGAACTTCCTCGCGGCATGGGCCTATGGCCTAAAAGCCGGCGGCAGCGAAGCCAAGGCTCAGGAATACGTGCAAGAGCTGTTCAAGCACGTACCAATCCTCGACACCGGCGCCCGTGGTTCGACCATTACCTTCGTCAATAACGGTCAGGGTGACGTGCTGCTGGCCTGGGAAAACGAAGCGTTCCTGGCGCTGAAAGAAGACGGCGGTGCGGACAAGTTCGACATCGTTGTACCGTCGCTGTCGATCCTCGCCGAGCCGCCAGTGGCCGTGGTCGACAAAAACGCGGAGAAGAAAGGCAACAAGGAAATTGCCGAGGCCTACCTCAAGCACCTGTACAGCTTGGCTGGCCAGGAAATCGCGGCGAAGAACTTCTACCGTCCACGTGACAAGGACGTGGCGGCCAAGTACGCCAAACAGTTCCCGAAACTGGACCTGGTGACTATCGACAAAGACTTCGGCGGCTGGAAAACTGCCCAACCAAAATTCTTCAACGACGGTGGCGTGTTCGACCAGATCTATCAGCCGCAGTAATCTGCCATAAGCCACAACTAGCCTTAAGCTTGGGCATGGAACATGTGGGAGCGGGCTTGCTCGCGAAGGCGGCGTGTCAGACAACATAAATGTTGACTGATGTTCCCCATTCGCGAGCAAGCCCGCTCCCACATTCGTGCGTTTAGCCGATCGAAATTTAACCAAGGACTTTTATGTCGCGTCGTATCTCCCCCGTCATACCCGGCTTCGGGCTGACGCTGGGCTACACCTTGGTGTACCTCAGCCTGATTGTGCTTATTCCGCTGGCGGCGATGTTCGTGCATGCCGCCCAACTCACCTGGGATCAGTTCTGGGCCATCATCTCGGCGCCGCGAGTGCTGGCGGCGTTGAAGCTAAGCTTCGGCACCGCGCTGTATGCCGCGATGATCAACGGCGTGATCGGTACGCTGCTGGCCTGGGTGCTGGTGCGCTACACCTTCCCTGGGCGCAAGATCATCGACGCGATGATCGACCTGCCGTTCGCCTTGCCCACCGCCGTTGCCGGTATCGCGCTGACTGCGCTGTATACGCCAACCGGCCTGGTTGGGCAGTTTGCCGCAGACATGGGCTTTAAAATCGCCTACACCCCGCTCGGCATTACCCTGGCGCTGACCTTCGTCACGCTGCCGTTTGTGGTGCGCACGGTGCAGCCGGTGCTGGCCGACATCCCCCGCGAAGTCGAAGAAGCCGCCGCATGCCTGGGCGCGCGCCCGCTGCAAGTGTTCCGCCATATCCTGGTGCCGGCGCTGTTGCCCGCCTGGCTGACCGGTTTTGCCTTGGCCTTTGCCCGCGGCGTCGGCGAGTACGGCTCGGTGATTTTCATCGCCGGTAACATGCCGATGAAAACCGAAATCCTGCCATTGCTGATCATGGTCAAGCTCGACCAATACGACTACACCGGCGCCACTTCCATCGGCGTGCTGATGCTGGTGGTTTCCTTCGTCCTGTTGCTGCTGATCAACTTGCTGCAGCGGCGCATCGAAACCCCATAAGGAGGCGCGACCCATGTCCCAATCGTCTATTAGCGCCGCTTCCTCGGCCAACGCCGCCCGCCGTGGCAGTGCCACTTCGCGGCGCATTTTGATCGGCCTGTGCTGGCTGGTGTTCTTCCTGTTCCTCGGGCTGCCGCTGTTCATCGTGGTGTCGCAAGGCCTGAAAAACGGCTTCGGTGCGTTCTTCACGGCGATCTTCGAGCCCGACGCCCTGTCGGCGCTGAAACTCACGGTGATCGCGGTGTTGATTTCGGTGCCGTTGAACCTGGTGTTCGGGGTCAGCGCCGCGTGGTGCGTGAGCAAATACTCGTTCCGCGGCAAAAGCATGCTGGTGACCCTGATCGACCTGCCGTTCTCGGTTTCGCCGGTGATTGCCGGTCTGGTCTACGTGCTGATGTTCGGCGCCCAGGGCCTGTTCGGGCCGTGGTTGCAGGATCACGACATCCAGATCGTATTCGCCTTGCCAGGCATCGTGCTGGCGACGATTTTCGTCACTGTACCGTTCGTGGCCCGTGAACTGATCCCGCTGATGCAGGAGCAGGGCACCCAGGAAGAAGAGGCCGCCCGTTTGCTCGGCGCCAACGGCTGGCAGATGTTCTGGCACGTCACGGTGCCGAACATCAAGTGGGGCCTGATTTATGGCGTGGTGCTGTGTACGGCCCGGGCCATGGGCGAATTCGGCGCGGTGTCGGTGGTGTCCGGGCACATCCGCGGGGTCACCAATACCCTGCCGCTGCACGTCGAGATCCTCTACAACGAATACAACCACGTCGCCGCGTTCGCCGTTGCGAGCCTGCTGCTGATCCTGGCGCTCTTCATCCTGCTGCTCAAGCAGTGGAGCGAAAACCGCATTAACCGCCTGCGCGCCAGCGCCGCGGAGGAATAACACATGTCGATCGAAGTCCGTAACGTCAGCAAGAACTTCAACGCCTTCAAGGCGCTCAACAGCATCAACCTGGACATCCAGAGCGGTGAGCTGGTGGCGCTGCTCGGCCCGTCCGGCTGCGGCAAAACCACCCTGCTGCGGATCATCGCCGGCCTGGAAACCCCGGACGACGGCAGCATCGTGTTCCACGGTGAAGACGTCTCCGGCCACGACGTGCGTGATCGCAACGTCGGGTTCGTGTTCCAGCACTACGCCTTGTTCCGCCACATGACGGTGTTCGACAACGTCGCGTTCGGCCTGCGCATGAAGCCAAAAAACCAGCGCCCGACGGAAAGCCAGATCGCGGTGAAAGTTCACGAGCTGCTGAACATGGTGCAACTCGATTGGCTGTCGGACCGTTACCCGGAACAGCTCTCCGGTGGCCAGCGCCAACGGATCGCCCTGGCCCGTGCCTTGGCGGTAGAGCCCAAAGTGCTGCTGCTCGACGAACCCTTCGGCGCTCTCGACGCCAAGGTCCGCAAGGAGCTGCGTCGCTGGCTGGCGCGCCTGCACGAAGACATCAACCTGACCTCAGTATTCGTGACCCACGACCAGGAAGAGGCGATGGAAGTCGCTGATCGCATCGTGGTGATGAACAAAGGTGTGATTGAGCAGATCGGCTCGCCCGGCGAAGTCTACGAAAACCCGGCCAGTGATTTCGTCTATCACTTCCTTGGCGACTCGAACCGCTTGCACCTGGGTGAAGACAACCACGTCCTGTTCCGCCCGCACGAAGTGTCGTTGTCACGCTCCGAGCTGGAAGACCACCACGCCGCCGAAGTGCGGGACATTCGTCCGCTGGGCGCGACCACGCGGGTGACGTTGAAAGTCGAAGGCCAGAGCGAATTGATCGAAGCTGAAGTGGTGAAGGATCACGACAGCCTGGTGGGCTTGGCCAAAGGCGAGACCTTGTTCTTCAAACCCAAGGTCTGGCAGAAAGTCGCCAGCCTTTAAAAGCATCGCGGGCAAGCCCGCTCCCACAGGTATCTCGGGTGTTCACAGATGTTATGTACACATCAATCACTGTGGGAGCGGGCTTGCCCGCGATGGCGGTCTAGGCAGCTGCGCGATTCGGATTGACCCGCACAACTCCAGCTCGCACCTCGATCTGCTCTTTCAACTCTTGCCGCATCCCGAGCATGAACGCCAACTCGGCCACCACGAACAACGGCCCGACGATCAACCCGGTCAGGTCATCGACAAATGCCGGTTTGCGCCCTTCGTAGTGATGGCCGACAAACTGGATCGCCCAGCCAATCACAAACATCGCCAGGCCGCTGCTGAGCCAGACCAGCGTGCTTTGTTGCGCCAGCACATGGCCGAGCCAGATGCACAAGCCCAGCAGGACGGTCATCAGCACGCCGAGGCGCAGTTCCAGGCGCAGGTAAAACCACGCCGAGGCGAGCGCTACCAGCACCGCCGGTGACAGCCAGAACCCGGCGATGACCCACTCGGGTCGCGACAGCAACACGGCGACAGCCACCACAATGAGGGGAATCCCCATAAAGTGACTGACAATGTTGCGCGGATCACGGTGGTAGGCAGCGTATTGACTAAGATGGTCGACGAGGCTTTTCATTGTTGTTCCTCCGGTAGGTTGGCCGATCATGCCTCGGCAGCACGGCTCGCTCTGTCAGCCACACGACACTCTAGGGAATTCATATGGGCTTGCAGGCCTGGCGTGCGCGCCTGATGACCGGCCACTGGTTCAGTCATCTTCCTGATCACTTACAGAATAGCCTGCTGGCGCTGGCGCGGATTCGACACCTGTCGCCGGGCCAGGCGCTGTTCAAGCGCGGCGATCCGCCCTGCGGGTTGTACGCGGTGCTAGAGGGCGTGGTGCGCGTTGGCGCGGTGAGCGAGCAGGGCAAGGAAGCGCTGCTTAGCCTGATCGATCCCTCGCACTGGTTCGGCGAAATCGGTGTGGTCGACGGCCAGCCGCGCACCCATGACGCCTACGCCGTGGGTCACTGCACGTTATTGCAAATTCCACAGGCAGGATTGCTCGCGCTGTTGCAGGAACACCCGGTGCACTGGCGGCAACTGGCGCTGTTGATGAGCCACAAACTGCGCCTGACCTTCATCAACCTCGAGCAACTCAGCCTACGCCCGGCCCCGGCGCGCCTGGCGCACCGCTTGCTGCTGATCGCCGAGGGCTATGGCGAGTTCGAGCAGTCGCGCCGGGTGCTGCAATTACCTCAGGAGCAATTGGCGCTGATGCTCTCGCTGTCACGCCAGACCACCAACCAGATCCTCAAAGACCTGCAAAGCCAGGGCATCCTCGAACTCAGCTACGGCGCCATCGAAATCCTCGACACCGATCGCCTGCGGGCCGTGGCCACCCTCTAACGGGTGGGAGCGAGCCTGCTCGCGAAGAGGCCCTGTCAGTCACTGCGATTTATCTGACCTTCCGCATTCGCGAGCAGGCTCGCTCCCACACACACACACACTGCGCCTGGGTGATTGTTGTGGGCAATCCGCGCAAACCCGCCTAGCCTGTAGCCCTGATCAATCGAGGTGTGCCATGCGTGTGCTGTTAGTGGAAGACCAACCGGCAATCGCCAAACGCCTGGCCCAGGCTCTGGGCGAAGCCAGTTACAGCGTCGACGTGGCGGTCAACGGCATGGACGGCCGGCGTTTTATCGAGTCCGGCGCTTACGAACTGATCATCCTCGACGTGATGCTACCCGGCCTCAATGGCTGGCAGCTCCAACAGCAAATCCGCAAACTCGGAGAAACCCCGGTGCTGTTCCTTACAACCATCGACGGCATCGAAGACCGCCTGCGCGGGCTGGAACTGCACGAAGACGATTACCTGCTCAAACCTTTCACCGACAAGGCACTGGTGGCAAGGGTACGCAAGTTGTTGCGGCGTGATCGCGGGCGTTGACGTGAACTGCATCAAATACAGTGCATCTGTCTGGTCATGAGCAAATTGCACTGTATTTGATGCAGTTTTGCTTGCGTCCCATGCCAGGGGTTCAACTTTTGCCGACTATCTCAACCCATCCCGAAACTGCCCCGGCGTCATCCCGGTCCAGCGTTTGAAGGCGCGGCTGAAGCTGCTGGTGTCGGCGAAGCCGAGCAGGTAGCTGATCTCGCTGAGGGAGCATTGCGGGTCGCGCAGGTGCAGCAGGGCGAGGTTTTCGCGGCTTTCGTTGAGCAGGGTGTCGAAGCGGCAGCCTTCGTCGGCGAGGTGCCGTTGCAGGCTGCGCAGGCTCAGGTGCAGGGTTTGCGCGATGTGTTCGGCGCTGGGCTCGCCTTCGGGCAATTGCGCCTCGATGGCGCTGCGCACCTTGCGCTCCCAGGTCAGCGGTTGCAGTTGGGCAAGGGTGCGCTTGAGCACCGCTTCGTTGTGTTCCGCCAGCTCCGGGTTGGCGTCGTCCAGGTGGCTGTCAAAGTCCTGCAAAGCGAATTCCAGGCGATCTTCCTCGGCGGCGAAGTGCACCGGCGCGCGGAATACCTTGTGCCATGGCTGCGCATCGGCCGGTTCCGGGCGACGCAGGTACACCGCCAGCGGTGCGTAATCGCGGCCGAGGCGATTGCGACAGGTGCGCACGTAGATCGCGGTAAAGGCATCGATCGCTTCGTAGGCCGGCGCCGGGCTGCCGGCGGGCACTTTCAGGCGAAAGCGGTAACGGTCATCGCCGCGACTCAATTCCAGCGCCAGGGCATCGCTGACCACCGGGTGATAACGCACGATCCGCTCGAACACTTCCCGCAGGCTGCCGCTGGCCACCAACGCGTAGCCCAGGGCATGAAAAGTGGTCGGGCTGACAAACCGCGACACCCGCAGGCCGATCGCCGGGTCACCGCTGAACTGTACCGCCAATTCCCACAGGCGCGTGGTGCCGGACAGCGGATAACGAGCGTTGGGGTCGTCCATCAGCTGCGGGTCGAGCCCGGCTTGCTGGCACAGGCTCGTGCTGTCGAGGCCCAGCGCATCGAGTTGCTTGCGCAGGGCGCGGGTCCAACTGGCGAGGGAGGTCGGTTCAGTCATGCTGATTGGCGCTTGCGGTCAACAGGTTGGCGTTCATGGCTAGCACCCAGGCGCCGGTAACAGGGCAGGATGCACCCATCAATCACTAGAGGATGGAAGCATGGACGGTACTTCTGCAAGTCCCCCGCGACTGAATGCAGCCCAGCGATCAGCACATATTCGCCAAGTGGTGCTGGCCCGGGGCGTCGAGTTACGCCAGCGCTACCCGCTGCTCAATCATCAGGACGCGATTGGCGTTTGCATCCTGGCCTTCGCCCTGGTCGGGATGATCGGTTCGGCGGCGCTCTATCTCAGCGGATTGCTGGCGTGGTGGGTGTGTCTGTTGCTCAACGCATTCTTCGCGTCCTTGACCCATGAGCTGGAGCACGACCTGATCCACAGCATGTATTTTCGCAAGCAACGCGTGCCGCACAATCTGATGCTGGGCCTGGTCTGGCTGGCGCGCCCGAGCACGATCAATCCGTGGATTCGCCGGCACCTGCACCTCAACCACCACAAAGTCTCCGGCAGCGAAACCGACCTGGAAGAACGCGCCATCACCAATGGCGAGCCCTGGGGTTTTGCGCGGTTGCTGATGGTCGGTGACAACGTAATGTCGGCCTTCATTCGCCTGCTGCGCGCCAAAACCTGGGCGCACAAAATCAGCATCCTCAAACGCACCTTGAAGGTCTACGCACCGCTGGCGCTGGTGCATTGGGGCGCGTGGTACGTGTTCCTCGGTTTCCACGGGGCCAATGGCATCGCCGCGTTGCTGGGGACTTCGATCGAGTGGTCAGCCACCACGTTGTCGATCATGTCGGTGATCGATATCGCCGCAGTGGTGATCATCGGCCCGAACGTGTTGCGCACCTTCTGCCTGCATTTCGTCAGCTCGAACATGCACTACTACGGCGATATCGAGCCGGGCAATGTGATCCAGCAAACCCAAGTGCTGAACCCCTGGTGGATGTGGCCGTTGCAGGCGTTCTGCTTCAACTTCGGCAGCAGCCACGGCATTCATCATTTTGTGGTCAAGGAGCCGTTCTACATCCGCCAGATGACCGTGCCAGTGGCGCATAAAGTCATGCGCGAAATGGGTGTGCGCTTCAATGACTTCGGCACGTTTGCGCGGGCGAATCGGTTTGAGCGCGGGGAAGACGTGGTGAGCGCGGCGGCACACGTTTCTCAGGTCTGACAATCGCCATGTGGCATGGCGCTTATTTGCGGCGAGGGAGCAAGCTCCCTCGTCACAGTTGATCGTGTCGCCACAGGTGTGAATCCCCCGCGACCACGCTACACCGCTACACTCACCTCCGATTTATCCACCTCAATCAAAGTCTCGATCATCGCCCGCGCCGCCGGTGACAGCCTGAAGCCTGCGCGGCTGACAATGCCGCAGCGGGTGTTGAGCACTTCGATGTTCGGCGGCATGTTGCGCCAGTGCAGTTGCACCAGTGAGCCTTCGGCAATGTCTTCGACAAACGCCTCCGCCGTCCCGATACCGATTGCGTTCGACTGGCGGACGATTTTCACCAGCGCCTGGAAATGCTCGGTCTCGATGCTCGGCGAAAAGTCGAGGCGGCCGCTGAGGTTCGCCAGCAGTTTGCGAATCCCCGGCGGGATCAGCGTGGTGGCCAACGGGTAGTCGAACATGTCGTTGGTCGACAGGCTTTCCTTGCTCAGCAGCGGATGCCCCGGCCGGCAGAAGAACACCCCGCGCCTGGGCGTCAGAGGTTGGGTCTGAAAGTTCGGATCGGCCTCGAAATGGCGGATGTCAGCGATAAAGAATTCGATCTCTTCGCGACCCAATGCGCGGCTGAGTTTTTCCCAATTATCCACCTCGAAATAGGTCCGCACTTTCGGGTGCGCATTGATGAACTGCGCTACCGCGTCCGGCACCAGTTTCACTGCGGGCGCCGGGCCGCAGCCGAAGCGCAACTCGCCGGCATCGAGCTTGGTCATCTGCGTCACTTGCGCGCTCAACAACGCCGCCCCTTGCACCAGGCTCAGGGCATGTTGCAGCACCACCTGGCCCTCGGGCGTGGGGCGCAGATCCTTGTTGCCACGGTCCACCAGTACGCAACCGAACTCTTGCTCCAGGCCCTGGATGCTGCGACTGAACGCCGGTTGCGTAATCCCCATGGCGTCGGCCGCGCGGACAAAACTGCGGTGTTCGTTGAGGGCGATGAAGTAACGCAACTGACGAAGATCCATGGGCTTTCCGACATCCTGGACTAACACTCAGGCGCTTGCGCGCGTGCCCAAGGTTGTAATGCCAAGCGCTTATTCCGTCAACGAAGCACGGCTGAATTTATTAGACCTAAATCGCCTATTGATAGAGCGTTGTTTGGGCCACCTGAATTCGGTGCCAGTCAGCCCTATTCACCATGCTTGCGACGAATATTTTCGATGCACTTAAAGCATGAGGTTTTTTGCTACGCGTCGCAGCCCTTGTAAAACGTGGCCTGCAGCCAAGTGACAAATTCACATATGCGTTTGCGGTCTAACCATAACTGTAAAGGTTACTTTCAGAGATAAGCCTCTAGCTCAATGATTCATCCCCTCGGCGCATCGCGGGGGCAAGTCAGATGCGATGCGCCGCGTTTTCGTAAAGAGACCGTAGGGAGTCAAGCAATGGGGAAAGTCCAGACCGCCGCCAGCGCCCAAGAGGGCCCGTGGCGCCCGGCACCGAGCGGCGAGTTGGTCGATCTGGGCCGACCGGTGCGGGTGCCGCTGGGCCAGTTGCGTCTGCAGCGTGTGCCCAGGAGCAGCCTCAGCCGCCGCGAAGGGATCGCGTTGGGCGTGCTGGCGTTGCTGGTGCATAGCGCGGTGATCTTCTGGATCAATCAGCAGCCGACCCCGGCCTTGCCGGTGGTGCCGCCGCAGATTCCACCAATGACCATCGAGTTTTCGCGTCCGGCGCCGCCCGTGGCCGAGCCCCCGCCCCCGCCCCCGCCCCCGCCCGTGGTCGAACCGCCGCCTCCGCCACCCCCGGTGGTCGATGAGTTGGCCGCCAAACCCGCGCCACCGAAGCCGCCGAAACCCAAACCGGTGGTGAAACAGCCGCCGCCCAAGCCAGTCCCGAAAGCCGTAGAGCAACCGCCTGCGCCGCCGCAACCGGCCGCGCCCGTGGCCGCTCCGGCGCCACCCGCACCACCAGCGCCGGCCCCGGTCACCCCGCCTTCGGCAAGCGCCGGTTACCTGAAAAACCCGGCGCCGGAATATCCATCGCTGGCGCAGCGACGCAACTGGGAGGGCACGGTGTTGCTGCGGGTGCATGTGCTGGCCAGCGGCAAACCTGGCGAGATCCAGGTGCAGAAAAGCAGTGGCCGCGACGTCCTCGACGACGCGGCGGTGAATGCGGTGAAACGCTGGAGTTTCGTCCCGGCCAAGCAGGGTGATGTTGCCCAGGACGGTTGGGTCAGCGTACCGATCGATTTCAAGATTCATTAAACCGAAACCAATACGCGCTAAAGATTTACACGAGGGAATACACCATGACGTTACTGGCATCTCCACTTCAATCCATCGAAAGCGCGGTGATCTGGCTGCTGGTGGTTTTTTCCGTGGCCACGTGGGGTCTGGCCTTGCTCAAGACCGTGCAGTTCGGACGTTTGAAGGCGCAGGATCGCAAGTTTCATAAACAGTTCTGGGCAGCATCGAGCCTGGATTCGGCCGCCGAACTGAGCGAAACCCACCCCGGCGCCGCCGCGCGAGTGGCCCAGGCTGGCTACGCGGCGATCCAGGTGGGCGAGACACCGGCGGCGACGGATTTGAGCCAGGCGATCAACCATCAGGATCGACTGGAACGAGCGTTGCGCCAGCAGATCGTGCGCGAGCGGCGTTCGCTGGAAACCGGTCTGGCAGTGGTCGCGAGTATCGGCAGCACCTCGCCGTTTATTGGTTTGTTCGGCACCGTGTGGGGGATTATGGAAGCCTTGAAAGGCATCAGCGCGGCGGGTTCGGCGAGCCTGGAAACCGTTGCCGGGCCGATCGGCGCGGCGTTGGTCGCCACCGGCGTGGGGATCGCGGTCGCGGTGCCGGCGGTGCTGGTTTACAACTATTTTTTACGCCGGCTGAAGCTGACCGCGGCCGACCTCGATGACTTCGCCCATGACTTCTACAGCCTGGCGCAGAAGAGTTCGTTCCGCGTGTTGCTGCATCCGACCGCGCATAAAGTTGCGGCCCAGGGCAATGCGCAGAAAGTGAAGGAGGCGTCCTGATATGGCCTTCTCCACGCAAGACACGGATGAGGTACTGAGCGAAATCAACGTCACGCCGCTGGTGGACGTGATGCTGGTGCTGCTGGTGGTGTTTATCGTCACCGCGCCGCTGCTGACCAATTCGATACCGATCAATTTGCCCAAGACCGAAGCCGTGGCGCCGGTGGAGCAGAAGGACCCGCTGGTGGTGAGCATCGACGGCGCCGGCAAACTGTTCATCAACAAGGATCAAATCCAGCCCGACTTGCTCGAATTCAGCTTGCAGGCGGCCAAGGCCAAGGACCCGGATGTGCGTGTGCAATTGCAGGCCGACGACGGGGTGAACTACGGCGAAGTGGCGCGGGCCATGGCGTCGATTGAGCGGGCTGGTATTACCAAGTTGTCGGTGATCACTGCGCGGTAACAGATTTACGTTTTTTCGGGCCGTCTCCTTGGCAGGGTGCGGCCCTTTTTTTTTGCCTCGCAAACCGCATTGCTGTGGGAGCGAGCCTGCTCGCGAAGGCGCCGTCAAATTCAGCATCAATGTGAATCGCAGAGCATTTTCGCGAGCAGGCTCGCTCCCACAAGGGGATCAATTTAATATTCGATACAGGTCTTAATAAATAGCTTCTTATTCCTTAACGAATATAACTCCCATCCCTATACTCGATCAGGAACAGACAAGCAGCAGGAGAGCTCCCCATGCGCAACGAATCAATTCGCTACCTGATTGTGCCGGGCTGGCAAGGATCGCCAGAAGATCATTGGCAAAGCCATTGGCAGAACAGCCTGCCGAACAGTGCGCGGGTGGAACAGGATGACTGGCTGACGCCCCGTCGTGAAGACTGGGTCGCGGCGCTGGCTGAGGCGATTGCCGCTGACAGCACTCCGGTGATCCTGATCGCCCACAGCCTGGGCTGTATCACCGTCGCGCATTGGGCCGCGACCGCGCCGGTGCAGTATCTGCGTCAGGTGCGCGGGGCCTTGCTGGTCGCGCCGGCGGACGTCGAGCGTCCGGCTTGCGCGCCGGCATTGCGCAACTTTGCACCGATCCCGACCGACCTGCTGCCGTTCCCCAGCCAAGTGGTCAGCTCCGACAACGACAGCGCCGTGAGCGCCCCGCGCGCCTTGGAACTGGCGCGCAACTGGGGTGCTGAAGCGGGGATCATGTCCGGTGCCGGGCACATCAATGTGAAGTCCGGACATCAGCGCTGGGAGCAGGGATTCGCCTATCTCTATCGCCTGCAAAACCGCATGGAACACCACGCCCTGCGCCGTGCTTGAGTCTCTTTTAATTTTTTAACATCGCCCCCGTCTCCCGGCGGTTTTGGGCGGGAGTCTGCCATGAGTTTTGAAGCCTTCGGCCAGCCGCTGCTGACCTTCCCCGATGCCGAGAAAAGCCCCCTGAGCATCCGCGCCAAGGCGTTGGTGTTTGTCGATCCACGTTCACGTCAACTGCGTCAGGAACTGGAGCAACTCGCTCCGCGCACGATCTCGGTGCTGATCCGCGGCGAAACCGGCAGCGGCAAGGAATTGCTCGCGCGGCACATTCACCGCGCCAGTGACCGCGGCGGTTTGTTTGTCTCGGTCAATTGCGGCGCCATCAGCCCGACCTACGCCGACGCCGAATTGTTCGGTTATTCGGCGGGCAGCTACAGCGGCTCGGCCAGCAGCCGCGCCGGCTGGTTCGGCTCGGCCAATGGCGGCACCCTGTACCTCGATGAAATCGGCGATTTACCGTTGCCGATCCAGATCAAACTGCTCGCCGCGCTGGAAAACCACGAAGTCACCCGCGTCGGCGCGCATCAGCCAAGCCCGGTGGACGTGCGCCTGGTCGCCGCCACCAGCATCGACCTGGCGCAAGCGGTGGCGGCCGGCAAATTCCATGAGCGGCTCTACCATTACCTCAGCGAAGGCCAGCTCGAGCTGCCGGCGTTGCGCGAGCGGGTCGGCGACATTCTGTCCCTGGCCGAATATTTCCTTGGCATCTACAGCCAGCGCCTCGACTTGCCGGTGCCGCTGATCAGTGAAGCGGCGCAGCAGGTGCTGGAACTCCACACTTGGCCGGGCAATACCCGTGAGCTGGAAAACGTCATTCACTTCGCCTTGCTGGTGAGCACCGGCGATGAAATTCTCCCCGAGCATCTCAACCTGCCTGAAGCCCTGGCGCCGCTGCCATTGATCGAACGGCAGCTGGCTCGACTGATCGCCGACGCCGAACCGGCACAACTGGCTGCGCTCCGGCGTTTGCTCGATCAGACCGCCGAACGCCTGGCAAAAATCGCAGGCTAGAGCGGTTGGCTGCTGCGTGACCGATAAGTCACGCGCTGTATGAGCAAAATGGAATATCAAAGTGAATAAAAGATATTGTTAAGGCATAAAGAATATCGGTATTGTCCGCTCCACGCCGGCGATAGCACTTCACTGGCACTCGTACTGTTAGCTCTCGTCGTCGACGATCGCGATCTTTCTAATAAGGACACTGCATGAAAAAGGTTCTGTTGTTCACCGCACTGGCGGCTGCCCTGACCGCTGGCCTGGCTCACGCCGAGAAACTGACTGTCGCGGCAACCCCGGTACCCCACGCCGAAATCCTTGAGCTGATCAAGCCAACCCTGGCCAAAGAAGGCGTTGAGCTGGACATCAAGGTGTTCACTGACTACGTGCAGCCGAACGTACAGGTCGACCAGAAGCGTCTGGACGCCAACTACTTCCAGACCCTGCCGTACCTCGATGGCTTCAACAAAGGCAAGGGCACCAATCTGGTGACCGTGATCGGCGTTCACGTTGAACCCTTCGGCGGCTACTCGAAAAAGGTCAAATCCCTGGCTGAATTGAAAGACGGCGCTACCGTTGCGATTCCCAACGAAGGCAGCAACAGCGGCCGTGCCCTGCTGCTGCTGCAGAAGGCTGGCCTGATCGAGTTGAAAGATCCGAAAAACGCCCTGTCGACACCGAAAGACATCGTCAAGAACCCGAAAAACCTGAAGTTCAAGGAACTGGAATCGGCCATGCTGCCGCGCGTTCTGGACCAGGTTGACCTGGACATGATCAACACCAACTATGCACTGGAAGCGGGCCTGAACCCGGCCAAAGATGCGCTGGTCATCGAAGGTTCGGATTCGCCTTACGTGAACTATCTGGTTGCCCGTCCTGACAACAAGGACAGCGCCGCCATCCAGAAACTGGCCAAGGCCCTGACCAGCCCGGAAGTCAAAGCCTTCATCGAGAAGAAGTACAGCGGCGCGGTATTGCCAGCGTTCTGATTCGAGGCAGCACTAAACCCCTTCAAGGTTTTGAACGCCAACGGCTTGCATAGCGTTGGCGTTTTTTATTGGCGGGTCTTGTCGATGTGGCGAGGGAGTTTGCTCCCGCTGGATTGCGAAGCGACCCCAGAGCCTGCGCAGGTGGGGTGTCAGGTCATTGCCATGGATCGGCCGAACAGGATCGAGCTCCCTCGCCAAAACCTCAAAAGCACTCAGCCGTCCTGGTCTTTAGCGCCCGCCGCAGCGCCACCAACAATTTCACGATGTCCTGTGGGTCCATTTGCCGCGGGGGCTTTTTGTCTGCCATGTCGTTCGTCCTTGAGGATGTGTGGCCGGGGAGTCTGGCCAGGTTCGGCGCGTCCTTTAAGGGGCTTTTACTAGAAAAAGCGCAAAAAAAGATCCTTCCTACGGTGCAAAGGAAAATAGTCGTCTTCTTCTGTCTCGGCAAATCGATGGATAGGTTTTTGCGTGATATCAATATGCTTTAACGGTATTTAAATTATTGTTTTTATAGCTTTAAAGTCGGCGCTTGCCGAGTGGTTACCCATCGCTCGATAGACCGCGCCACCGCCGTTTACCCTGCGGCGTCCAGGATTTGCAATGACCTTCGACTACGCCTTTATCCTCAGCACCTTGCCGGCGTTTCTGCGCGCCGTGGGCGTGACCCTGCAAGTCGGTTTGATTGCCATCGGCACCTCGCTGCTAGTGGCGCTTATCAACGCCACGATCCTGGTGTTCCGTACGCCCTACTTGCAGCGCCTGGTCGGGTTATACGTGGAACTTGCGCGCAACACGCCGCTGCTCATCCAACTGTTCTTTGTCTACTTCGCCTTGCCGGCCCTGGGGATCAAGGTGTCGGGCTTTGCCGCTGCGATCATCACCATGACGTTCCTGGGCGGCGCTTACCTCACCGAAGTGCTGCGCGCCGGTGTCGAAGCCGTGCCACTGGCGCAACTGGAATCCGGGCGCTCTATCGGACTGTCCAACGGCCAGTTGCTGCGCTACGTGATCCTGCCGCAGGCCGGCATTCTCAGCCTGCCGTCGCTGTTCGCCAATTTCATTTTCCTGCTCAAGGAAACCACCGTGGTCTCGGCGGTGGCGGTGCCGGAAATTCTCTACACCACCAAGAGCTACATCGCGCTCTACTACAAAACCTACGAAATGCTCACCGTGCTGACGCTGATTTGCGTGCTGCTGTTTCTGCCACTGTCGCTGCTGCTCGGACGTCTGGAACGGAGGCTCCAGCATGGCCAGTTCGGGTCTTGAGTTGTTGTGGGTGTCGCTGCCGCAACTGGGCAAGGGCGCCGCGCAAACCTTGTCGATTTCCTTCCTGAGCATCGTCTTCAGCACCGTCGGCGGCGTGCTTTACGGTGTGTTGCGCACCTTGGGCGTGGGATGGCTGAACGCGCTGTTGCGGGTGTATCTGGAGTTGTTCCGGGCGATCCCGGTGCTGGTCTGGCTATACCTGATGTTCTTCGGCTTGCCGATTTTCTTTGGCTTGAGCGTTCCGAGTTTCTGGTGCGCGGTGCTGGTGCTCTCGCTGTGGGGCGCCAGCGAGGTCGGCGAAGGGGTGCGCGGGGCCTTGCACTCGTTGCCGCGCGGGCAGCGCGAAGCGGGGCTGTCGATCGGTCTCGACGGCCCGCAGCTCTACGGCTACGTGTTGTTGCCCCAGGCGCTGAAACGCATGACGCCGCCGACCATCAACGTCTACACGCGGATCATCAAAACCAGCTCGCTGGCGGTGCTGATCGGCGTGGTGGACGTGATCAAGGTCGGCCAGCAAATCATCGAGCGCACCTATGAGTCGGTCCTGATTTACGGCGTGCTGTTCCTGTTTTTCTTTTTCATCTGTTACCCGCTGTCGGCCGCGTCTCGCGTGCTGGAGCGGCGCTGGACGCAAGCATGAGCGCACTGATCGAGTTCCAGGGTTTCAACAAATTCTTCGGCGAGCACCAGGTGTTGAAGGCGGTCAACCTGACGGTCGAGCCGGGCGAAGTGATCGTCATCCTCGGCCCCAGCGGCTGCGGCAAAAGCACCTTGCTGCGTTGTCTCAACGGCCTCGAAAGCGCCCACAGCGGCCACCTGCGTTTTGCCGGCCGAGAGTTGCTGGACAAAGGCACCGACTGGCGCGAGGTGCGCCAACAGATCGGCATGGTGTTCCAGAGCTACCACCTGTTCCCGCACATGAAGGTCATCGACAACCTGCTGCTCGGCCCATTGAAAGTGCAGAAGCGCGAGCGTCGCGAAGCCACCGCCCAGGCCGAAGCGCTGCTGGAGCGCGTCGGCCTGGCGGACAAGCGCGACGCCTTTCCCCGTCAGCTCTCCGGCGGCCAGCAGCAACGCATCGCGATCCTCCGTTCGCTGTGCATGAACCCGCAGGTCATGCTGTTCGATGAAGTCACCGCCGCCCTTGACCCGGAGATGGTCAAGGAAGTGCTGCAAGTGATCCAGGGCCTGGCCCGCGACGGCATGACCCTGTTGATCGTCACCCACGAAATGGCCTTCGCCCGCGCCGTGGCCGATCGCGTGGTGTTTATGGACGCCGGGCGCATCGTTGAACAGAACACCCCCGAGAGCTTCTTTACGAACCCGCAAACCGCACGAGCGCAGCAGTTCCTGGAGAAATTCTCCTTCGTTGAAGCACTGCCAAAAAAAGCACCTACACAGGAACTGCAACCTTTATGAAAACTGCCAAATCCGCCCTGCTGTTTTTGCCGCTGCTGGGCCTTGCCCTGCTCGCCGGCTGCAATAAAACCGAAGAACCGCCCAAACCCAAAGTCGCCGCCGAAAGCACCGCGCCGGCCGGTTACCTGGACAAGATCAAGGCCCGCGACAAGCTAATTGTCGGCGTGTTCACCGATAAGCCGCCGTTCGGTTTCGTCAACGAAGCGGGGCGCTATGTCGGCTTCGATACCGATATCGCTCGCCGTTTCGCCAAGGACTTGCTCGGCGACGAGAACAAGGTCGAATTCGTTGCGGTGGAACCGGCGAGCCGGATTCCATTCCTGCAAAGCGACAAGGTTGACCTGATCCTGGCCAACATGACCGTCACTCCGGAGCGCAAGGAAGCGGTGGACTTCACCAACCCGAACCTCAAAGTCGCGGTGCAGGCCCTGGTGCCGCAGAGCAGCGAGGTGAAAAGCCTCGATGACCTGGCAACCCGCACCACCATCGTCACCACCGGCACCACCGCCGACATCTGGCTGACCAAGAATCATCCGGACTGGAAACTGCTGAAGTTCGAGAAAAACTCCGAGTCGTTGCAAGCCCTGGCCAATGGTCGCGGCGACGCTTACGCCCAGGACAACCTGGTGCTGTTCAGCTGGGCCAAGCAGAACCCGGGCTACCGCGTACTCGACCAGAAACTCGGCGCCGAAGCCCCGATTGCCCCGGCAGTGAAGAAAGGCAATATCGAACTGCGCGACTGGGTGAACGCCGAACTGGCCAAATTGGGCGAGGAGAAATACCTGCTCAAGCTCTACGACCAATACGTGCGCAAAGAGCTGAGCGACGACACCCAACCTGAGAGCGTGATTGTCGAAGGCGGGAAGTGGCAGGGGTAAGTCACCCGCTTTAGTGGTGACGTTACGGTCCCTTTCGCGAGCAGGCTCGCTCCTACACTGATCGCGGATGTCGGAACAACAGGGTCAATTGTGGGAGCGAGCCTGCTCGCGAATGCTTTCAGACGCCTATCAATCCGGCCAATACCACGCCGGCTCATCCAGCACCCTCTGGCCGACAATCCCGGTCTGGCCGAGGGTTTTCTCCAGCACGATGCAATGGCACTCCGGGTCTTGCTGCAACGCTGAGATCAGGCGCCGGGCGTGGGACACCACCCACACCTGGCACTGCGCGGACGCGCGGATGATCAGGCGCGCCAGCGCTGGCAACAGGTCCGGGTGCAGGCTGGTTTCCGGCTCGTTCAGCACCATCAGCGACGGCGGGCGCGGCGTCAGCAGCGCGGCGACCAACAGCAGGTAGCGCAAGGTGCCGTCCGATAATTCCGCTGCCGACAACGGCCGCAGCAAGCCCTCCTGATGAAACTCAATGGCAAAGCGTCCGCCTTGCAGCGGCGCGATGCTGAGTTTCGCGCCGGGAAAAGCATCGCTGATGGCCGAATCCAGCGCCTCGGGATCGCCGATTTCGCGGATCGTCTGCAACGCCGCCGCCAAGTCCCGGCCGTCGTGGTGCAACACCGGCGTGCGCGTGCCTAATTGCGCTTGGCGGACCGGGGCGTCGGCGTCGCTACGGAAGTGGTCGTAGAAGCGCCATCGGCGAATGAACTCGCGCATCTGCAGCACTTCCGGAGAGTCCCGCAGGCTGCCGATCTGGTCGAACAGGCTGTCGAAATTCGGCGTGTGTTGCGCCTGGACTTGCCAACTGCGACCGTCGCGGGTGCGGATCATCGGGCCGTCGCGATCCACCAGCAAGCTCGCGGGACGATAGAAAGGCCCGGCCCAGAGACATTCCTTTTTTATTTCCGGGTCGAGGGAAAATGCCGAAAGCGTTTTCTCCGGCAGGCCGAGGGCGATCGAGTAGCCGAAGTCTTCGCCGGCAAAGCCCAGGCGCAGGCGCCGGACGCTGTGGCGCACGGTGGGTTCGATCGGCACTTCGCCGTTGCGCATCCGTCGGCTGAGGTTTTCCGGGCCCGCCCAGAAGGTCGAGTCGAGCCCGCCCTCGCGGGCCACGGCATTCACCACGCCGCCCTGGGCGGTTTCCGCCAACAGCCGCAACGCACGGTAGAGGTTAGACTTGCCGCTGCCGTTGGGGCCGGTGATCAGGTTCAAGCGGCCGAGGGGAATCACCAATTTATTGATCGAGCGGTAATTGGCAACCGCGAGGGTTTTGAGCATGGGCTTTTCCTTTCGCCGGGGGCGGTAGTTTGCCTGAATGCGCTGCGACCGTTTTATCACCGTGCAAGGGTGGAACCCTGTTCTAAGCTCACAGTCGTATCGTCACTGGCACGCCCGTACAACGCAAAGGAGTCTGCATGGCTGGTCCTGGCATCAAAGTGGTAATGGGTCTGAGT
Source organism: Pseudomonas rhizozeae (assembly GCF_031583775.1). Classification (NCBI taxonomy): domain Bacteria; kingdom Pseudomonadati; phylum Pseudomonadota; class Gammaproteobacteria; order Pseudomonadales; family Pseudomonadaceae; genus Pseudomonas; species Pseudomonas rhizozeae. Next base: position 166,560 of record NZ_JAVLSB010000049.1, on the reverse strand, counting down.
CTGCTGGCGCTGCTGGCCGCGTGCGGCGATAAGGCGCCAGTGGAGAAAGAGCGCCCGCGAGTGTTTGTGCAAGAGGTCAAACCGGCCGAGTACGCCGCGTCCGTGACCCTCACCGGCGACGTGCAGGCGCGGGTGCAGACCGAGTTGTCGTTCCGCGTCGGCGGCAAGATCATCCAGCGTATGGTGGATGTCGGTGATCGGGTGTCGGCGAAACAAGTGCTGGCCAAGCTCGATCCCAAGGATTTGCAGACCAACGTCGATTCCGCCCAGGCCCAGGTCGTGGCCGAGCAGGCGCGGGTCAAGCAGACCGCCGCGGCCTTCGTCCGTCAGCAGAAACTCTTGCCCAAGGGCTACACCAGCCAGAGCGAATACGACGCCGCGCAAGCCGCGCTGCGCAGCAGCCAGAGTGCGTTGGCCGCCGCCCAGGCGCAGTTGGCCAATGCCCGCGAACAACTGAGCTACACCTCACTGATCGCCGAAGCGCCGGGCATTATCACTGCGCGGCAGGCCGAGGTCGGTCAAGTGGTGCAAGCCACCGTGCCGATCTACAGCCTGGCCCGAGACGGCGAACGCGATGCGGTGTTCAACGTCTACGAATCCCTGTTGGCCGAGCCGCCCAGCGATAAGGCGGTGGAAGTCAGCCTGCTCGACAATCCAAACATCAAAACCACCGGCACTGTGCGCGAAATCACCCCGGCGGTGTCAGCGCAAACCGGCACGGTGCAAGTCAAAGTCACCCTCAATGGCTTGCCCGACGGCATGCAGTTGGGCTCGGTGGTCAGCGCCACGGCGAAGACCGCCGGCAAATCCGCTGTCGAACTGCCCTGGTCGGCGCTGACTAAAAACCTCAGCGACCCCGCCGTATGGCTGGTGGACGGCGAGGGCCAGGCGCAACTGCACACGGTGACGGTGGGCCGCTACCTGACCGGCAAAGTGATTGTCAGCGGCGGTTTGAACGGCGGCGAAAAAGTCGTGGTCGCCGGCGGCCAGTTACTGCATCCCGGCATGAAAGTCGAGATCGCCGAAAACACCTACAAGGATCTGCAACCGGGAGCCCAGCCATGAAGCGCCTGTTGCTGATACCCGCCGCGCTGTTGCTCGCGGCCTGCTCGAAAGAAGAAGCACCACCGGAGCCGGTGCGCCCGGTGTTGTCGGTCGAGGTGCAAGCGCTGGATCAGGAAAACCTCGGGCGTTTCGCCGGCAGCATCCAGGCGCGCTACGAGAGCAATGTCGGCTTTCGTGTGCCGGGGCGCATCGCCAGCCGTAACGTCGATGTTGGCGCCGAAGTCGACAAGGGCGCCTTGCTTGCGACCCTCGACCCGACCGATCAGCAGAACCAGTTGCGCTCGGCCCAGGGCGATCTGGCGCGTATCGAAGCGCAGTACATCAACGCCCAGGCCAACGCCCGCCGCCAGCAAGCGCTGTTCGACCGTGGCGTTGGCGCCCAGGCGCAACTGGACATCGCCCAGACCGATCTGAAAACCACCCAGGCCTCCCTCGATCAGGCCAAGGCCTCGGTGAACCAGGCCAAGGATCAACTGGAATATGTGCAATTGCGTACTGACCACCGGGCGATTGTTACCGCATGGAATGCCGAAGCCGGGCAAGTGGTGACGGCCGGCCAGCAAGTGGTGACGCTGGCGCAACCGGACATCAAGGAAGCGGTGATCGACCTGCCCGATGTGCTGGTCGACCAGTTGCCGCCAGACGCGGTGTTCGACGTCGCCGCGCAGCTTGATCCGAGCATCCGCAGCACGGCAATCATCCGCGAAATCGAGCCCCAGGCGCAGAGCGCCACCCGCACCCGTCGCGCGCGCCTGACCCTGGCCGAAGCGCCGCCGGGGTTTCGCTTGGGCACGGCGATTGCGGTCACCGTCAGCTCGACCATCAAGCCACGGATCGAACTGCCGATCACCGCGCTGCAGGAGGTCGACGGCAAAACCCGCATCTGGGTCATTGATGCACAGAACCAGACCGTTGCCCCGCGCGACGTCAACCTGATCAGCCGCACCAATGGCACGATGATCCTGGCCGACGGCGTGAAGGCCGGCGAGCGCGTGGTGAGTGCCGGTGTCAACAGCCTCAAACCGGGGCAGAAAGTCAAAGTCGATGAGGATGCCCCGCGATGAAAGGGAGTTTCAACCTGTCCGAATGGGCCCTCAAGCATCAGTCGTTTGTCTGGTATTTGATGTTCGTCGCGCTGCTGATGGGCGTGTTTTCGTACATGAACCTGGGCCGTGAGGAAGACCCGTCCTTCACCATCAAGACCATGGTCATCCAGACCCGCTGGCCTGGCGCGACCCAGGAAGAAACCCTTAAACAGGTCACCGACCGCATCGAGAAAAAACTCGAGGAACTCGATTCCCTCGACTACGTGAAGAGCTACACCCGGCCCGGTGAGTCGACGGTGTTCGTGTTCCTGCGCGACACCACCAGCGCCAAGGACATCCCGGAAATCTGGTACCAGGTGCGCAAGAAGATCAACGACATTCGCGGTGACTTCCCCCAAGGCTTGCAAGGCCCGGGGTTCAACGACGAATTCGGTGATGTGTACGGTTCGGTTTACGCCTTTACCGCTGACGGTTTGTCGATGCGCCAGTTGCGCGACTATGTCGAGCAAGTGCGCGCCGAGATCCGCGAAGTGCCGGGCCTGGGCAAGGTCGAGATGATCGGCGAGCAGAACGAAGTGCTGTACCTGAATTTCTCCACGCGCAAACTCGCCGCCCTCGGCATCGATCAGGGGCAAGTGGTGCAGAGCCTGCAATCGCAGAACGCGGTGACGCCGGCCGGGGTGATCGAGGCCGGGCCGGAACGGATTTCGGTGCGCACGTCCGGGCAATTCGCCTCGGAAAAAGACCTGGCCGACGTCAACCTCAAGCTCAACGATCGCTTCTATCGCCTGGCCGACATCGCCGAAATCAGCCGCGGCTACGTTGACCCGTCAACCCCGGAATTCCGCTACAACGGTCACTCGGCCATCGGCCTGGCGATTGCGATGAAGAAGGGCGGCAACATCCAGGAGTTCGGCAAGGCGCTGCACCAGCGCATGACCGACCTGACCGCCGACCTGCCGGTGGGTGTGGGCGTGCACAACGTGTCCGACCAGGCCGAAGTGGTGGAGGAGGCGGTGGGCGGTTTCACCAGCGCTTTGTTCGAAGCGGTGGTGATTGTGCTGATCGTCAGCTTCATCAGCCTTGGCGTGCGCGCCGGGCTGGTGGTGGCCTGCTCGATTCCGCTGGTGCTGGCGATGGTCTTTGTGTTCATGGAATACAGCGGCATCACGATGCAGCGGATTTCCCTCGGCGCGCTGATCATCGCCCTCGGGTTGTTGGTGGACGACGCGATGATCACCGTGGAGATGATGGTCACACGCCTGGAGATGGGCGAGACCAAGGAGCAAGCGGCAACCTTCGCCTACACCTCGACCGCGTTCCCGATGCTCACCGGCACCCTGGTGACTGTCGCCGGTTTTGTGCCGATCGGCCTCAACGCCAGTTCGGCGGGGGAGTACACCTTCACTCTGTTTGCGGTGATCGCGGTGGCGATGCTGGTGTCGTGGGTGGTCGCGGTGCTGTTCGCCCCGGTGATTGGTGTGCACATCCTGAGTGCCAACGTGAAACCGCATTCCGGGGAGCCGGGACGCATCGGCCGAGGTTTCAACAGCGGCATGCTGTGGGCCATGCGCAACCGTTGGTGGGCGATCGGCATCACGATTTTGCTGTTCGTGCTGGCGGTGTTCTGCATGCGATTTGTGCAGAACCAGTTCTTCCCGTCGTCGGATCGCCCGGAAATTCTGGTCGACCTCAACCTGCCGCAAAACGCCTCGATCAACGAAACCCGCAAAGCGGTGGACAAGCTCGAAGCCATCCTCAAGGACGACCCGGACATCGTGCGCTGGAGCACGTACATCGGCGAAGGTGCGATTCGTTTCTACCTGCCCCTCGACCAGCAATTGCAGAACCCGTACTACGCGCAGTTGGTGATCGTCAGCAAAGGCCTGGAATCGCGCACCGCCCTCAGCCATCGCCTGACGGAAAGGCTGCGCAAGGATTTCGTCGGCATCGGCAGTTACGTGCAAGCCCTGGAAATGGGCCCGCCGGTGGGCCGGCCGATTCAGTACCGGGTCAGCGGCAAGGACATCGACCAGGTGCGTAAACATGCGATCGAACTGGCGACCAAACTCGATGAAAACTCGCACATCGGCGAGATCATTTACGACTGGAACGAACCGGGCAAAGTCCTGCGCATCGACATTGCCCAGGACAAGGCGCGGCAGTTGGGGCTGTCGTCCGAGGACGTGGCCAACCTGATGAACAGCATTGTCGTCGGTTCGCCGGTGACTCAGGTTGACGATGACATTTACTTGATCAACGTGGTGGGCCGCGCGGTGGACGCCGAACGCGGTACGCCGGAGACCCTGCAAAACCTGCAGATCGTTACGCCGAGCGGCACTTCCATACCGTTGCTTGCCTTCGCCAGCGTGCGCTATGAACTGGAGCAACCGCTGGTGTGGCGGCGCGACCGTAAACCGACCATCACCATCAAGGCTGCGGTGCGCGACGAGATCCAGCCGACCGATCTGGTGAAAGAACTGAAGCCGACCATCGACCAGTTCGCCGCCAATCTGCCGGTGGGTTACAAGGTTGCTACCGGCGGTACGGTGGAGGAAAGCGGCAAGGCCCAAGGGCCGATCGCCAAGGTTGTACCGCTGATGCTGTTTCTGATGGCGACCTTTCTGATGATTCAGTTGCACAGCGTGCAGAAGCTGTTCCTGGTGGCCAGCGTCGCCCCGCTCGGGCTGATTGGTGTGGTGCTGGCGCTGGTGCCGACGGGCACGCCGATGGGCTTCGTGGCGATCCTCGGGATTCTTGCGCTGATCGGCATCATCATCCGCAACTCGGTGATTCTGGTGACGCAGATCGATGCCTACGAGAAGGACGGCTACACGCCGTGGGATGCGGTCGTCGAAGCCACCGAGCATCGACGTCGGCCGATCCTGCTGACGGCCGCTGCCGCAAGCCTGGGCATGATCCCGATCGCCCGGGAAGTGTTCTGGGGCCCGATGGCTTACGCGATGATCGGTGGGATCATCATTGCCACGCTGCTGACCCTGCTGTTTTTGCCGGCGTTGTACGTGGCCTGGTACAAGATTCGCGAGCCGCAGAAAGAGACATCGTGAGGCGGCTGAGGGCATCGGTGTCTTCGTCCAACTGACACTCTCCCTTCGCCAACATGCCTGTTGCCACGGCGGATACTCCGCTGTGGGAGCAGGTTGGCCGCGACACTGATCTACAATTTTGCAACATTTTTCCGACCGACAAGCCCGCGCGCCTTGCCTTACCCTCCCTGCTCTTTGACGCAGAAGGGATCTTCCCATGCCGCCCCATTTCCGCGCTCTGTTGCTGATCTGCACGCTGCTGTGCTCGCCGGGGGCCTGGGCCGGGATCGTTTTGGAAAACCCGCTGTGGCGAGTTGATCTGGAGCCCGCGACGTTGGCGATTCGTGTCACGCCCGCGCAGGCTGAAACGGTTGAAGCCTCCGCCGGCATCGCCGCGCACCAAGTCAGCCACCTCGCCCAGTCCCCTGACCGTATCGATTGGCAATGGGACGACGGTGCCTGGACCCTCAGCGCCAGGCTCGATCAGCGCGATCTTGCGCTGTCCATCACCGCCCGCGATCCGGGGTCGCTGAACTTCCTCAGGCAAGCAGGCAGCGCCATGGGCAAAGGCCTGCTCTGGCCGCTGGCCGAGGGGCATTACGTGCCTGCCGGCGATCCAGTGTGGCAAGACTTCCTGCTGACTCAGGGCGAGGTCAATACCTCCCAGGACTTGAGCCTGCCGCTGTGGGGTGTCGATCACGGCAGCTTCACCCTGAACTGGCTGATGACCCGTCCGTACAACAATCTTTTGGCGTTCAGCGCCGAGGGCAAGACGCTGGCGCTGGCCGCCCGTCATGAGTTCACCACACTGGAACCCGGCACGCCGCTGACATTCATGTTGTCGCTGGGGGATGCCGACCCGCTGGCGGGGGCCAAGCGATATCGACAGTGGCTGATCGACAACGGGCAATACGAATTCCTCAGCGACAAACTGCGGAAGACCCCTGAGGCGGAAAAGCTGTTGGGCGCCAGTCACGTTTACCTGTGGGGCAATGACCTGCTCGGGCCTGACGATGTGCGCAACTGGCCGGCACTGCTCAAACTGTTGCGGGGCGAGGGCGCGCTGGTGAGTGAATGGCGCGCCGGCTTCGACGTTGAAACCCGACAACTCCTCAGCCGCGCGCAGCCACCCCTCAACCGCTACCAGCGAACCACGTTACTGCGCGGTCTCAATGGCGCGCTCAACCGCAAGGCACGGAGTGGCTGGCAGGGCGTCGTTGAGCCGGACATGCGGCAGTTGGCCGAAGGGTATGGTCAATTGCGCGCGCAAGTGCAGGAGGTATTGGCTGAAGCACTGACAACAACGCCGGAGCGCTGGGGCCGCGGGTTATCGCCGCGAACCTTCGAACAGTTCAAAGCCGCCGGGTTATCACGCTTATGGGTCGGCCTCGGCGAAGGTTGGGAGGGCGGGCTCTGGCATCCGGAAACGGTGCGTCAGGGAGTGGCGACCGGTTATCTGGTGGCGCCTTACGACTCTTACGAAACGGCATTGGCCGCCACTGAAAATCCGGACTGGACCACCGCTCACCTCGGTTCCCGGGCTAATCTCGAGTGCGCCATTGTGTTGCGCGGCGGCACGTTGAAACGCGGTTTCCAGCAATCCGGGCATTACACTGATCCACGGTGTGTCAGGCCGTTGCTCGAGGCGCGGATTCGCGCCGTGCAGAGCCAGGCCGGGTTCAATAGCTGGTTTCTCGATGCCTACGCCACGGGCATGGTGTTCGACAGCTATCGCCCCACGGCCAGCCTGACCCAGGCCGAGAACGCCCTGGGCAATATCGATGCCTCGCGCTGGGTCAACGAACAACTGCAGCTGCCGTCCGGCTCGGAGGACGGCAATGCCACCACGGCGCGGGGCATCTTATTTGCCCATGGCATGCAGACCCCGGTGATCGGTTGGGGTGATACGGACATGAGCAAAGACCACCAGTCGCCGTACTACCTGGGCCGCTGGTTTCCGAACGAAGAGCCCGAGGTCTTTTTCAAAACAGTGCCGCTCAAGCAACCCTATCGCACGGTGCACTTTGCGGCACAGACCCGATTACCCCTGTATCAGACGGTGTTTCACGGTTCGGTGATCACCTCCCATCACTGGTTGTTCGACAGCCTGAAATTCAGCAACGTGCGAGCCGAAAACGAACTGGCGCAGTTGCTCTACAACGTGGCGCCGCTGTATCACCTGAGCGCCGATACGTTGGCCCTACGACTGCCCGTGATGGCGCGTCAGGACCGGTTTTTTCGACCCTTGCACCAGCGCCTGGCGACGCAGACGCTGACGGATTTTCGTTGGCTGACGGCGGATCGTCTGGTGCAGCAGACGACGTTCGCGGATGGCACTCGATTGCTGGCGAATTTTGATTCGCGCGTACGCCGTGTGGAAGGCCAGGAACTGGCGGGGCACAGCATCACGGCGTTAATCACGGACGGGGCCGTGATCGATTATCGGGTTTTGTCGCCGTCCTGAGTGAGCATGACTTACGCCGATTTGCGCCACACGCTGGCCAGCCACGGCTGCTGATCTCGCGGTAGTCCCGCCGGGCGATAGTAGTGTTCGAGCTCGACGAATCCCGCCTGCGTGAGCAACGCTTGCCACGCCGCCAGGTCGTGATACGAGCCATAGCGCGGACCGTTCCAGCCTTCCTGATTCTCGCCCCGAGGGTTGGAGCTGAACAGCACGCCGCCGGGCTTCAGCGCGCCGTGCAACTCTTGCAGCACTCGTGGCAGCTCCTGGCGCGGGATGTGGAACAGCACGGCGTTGGCGAAAATGCCGTCGAAACGTTCCGCCGGCAAATCCAGCTTTAGAAAGTCCTGCTGCCAAACCTCGCAACCACTGTCGTCACGGGCCATCTGCGCCAGTTTTTCCGAGCCGTCGAGGCCGATTGCGCGGTGTCCCAAACGGGTGAAGGTTTGCAGATCGCGACCCGGGCCGCAGCCGAAATCCAGGATGCTCAAGGGCGCCGCACCCTGGATGTGCCGCAACAACGCCTCGATGTTCTGACTCACATCATGATCGCGGGTGCCCTCGCGGAAACTCTCGGCCACCGAGTTGTAATGATCCAGGGTTCGGCTGGTGATCTGGTTGAGGTCGTCGATGGTCTGTTTCATGAGTGATCGGCTGCGCGGGCAATGGGAAAGTGGCGAATATACCCCACCGACCCGTGACGAGGGCGCTTGCCCCCGCTGGAGGCCGCAGTACTCACAAAAAATCACAATGTGGCCAAATCCTCTGTGGATCAGCGCTTGTTCAAGCCCCGCGCCAATCGGTCACCGCCCAGTTGAATCGCCGCCACCAACACCACCAAGAGCACAATCACGATCAGCATGATCTGGCTGTCGAAGCGTTGATAACCGTAGCGATAGGCAATGTCGCCCAGGCCGCCAGCACCAATCGCCCCGGCCATGGCCGAGGAGTTGATCATGGTCACCAGGGTGATGGTAAAACCGCCGACGATCCCCGGCAGTGCCTCGGGCAACAGCACATGGCGCACGATGTGCCAGCGCCGGCAGCCCATGGCTTGCGCGGCCTCGATCAGGCCATGGTCGACCTCGCGCAAGCTGACTTCGGCGATGCGCGCGAAGAACGGCGTGGCGGCGATGGTCAGCGGCACCACGGCGGCCCACACGCCATACGTGGTGCCGACGATCAGCCGGGTGAAGGGGATCAGCGCGACCATCAGAATCAGGAACGGGATCGAGCGGAACAGGTTCACGAACCCGCCCAGGATTCGGTTCAGAGTGGGTGCTTCGTAGATGCCGCCCTTGGTGCTGGTGACCAGGATCACTGCCATCGGAATCCCCACCAGCAACGCAATCAGCGACGACACGCCCACCATCAGAAAGGTGTCGATAAAACCTTGCCACAAGCGATCAACCCACATAACCCAACACCTCTACCTGTTGCGCCCATTGGCTGGCACGCTGTTTCAACGCATCCGCACCCAAGGACGAGCCGGCCACCGCCAGCAGCAATTGCCCGAGTGCGTGGCCCTGAATCCGCTCCACTCCACCTTGCAGCAAGCGCACCCGACCACCGAGGGCGGCGAACAGCGCGGCCAGGTCTGGTTCGTCCGTGGCGCTGCCGGTGAACTGCAACCGCAGCACCACCGCGGCGTCGGCCGATTGTGGTTGCGCCTGCAAACGGTTTTGCAGCTCGTCCGGCAACGCGTGTTGCAGCGGCGCGAGCAGGGTCTTGCTGACCTCATGCTGCGGGTTGCCAAACACTTCCCACACCGGGCCTTGCTCGACGATCCGCCCATGTTCGAGCACTACCACCCGATCGCACAGGTCGCGAATCACCGCCATTTCATGGGTGATCAGAATGATGGTCAGGCCCAGGCGCTGATTGATCTCGCGTAGCAGGCCGAGGATTGATTGGGTGGTCTCCGGGTCCAGCGCCGAGGTGGCCTCGTCGCACAGCAGGATTTGCGGGTCATGCACCAGCGCCCGGGCGATACCGACACGCTGTTTCTGGCCGCCGGACAGCTGCGCCGGGTAGGCCTTGTGCTTGTCTTGCAAACCCACCAGTTCCAGCAGTTCGCGGACCTTTTTGTCCCGTTGCTCCCGGGGCACGCCAGCGACTTTCAGCGGCAACTCGACGTTCTGCCACACGGTCTTGGCCGACATCAGGTTGAAGTGCTGAAAGATCATGCCGATCTGCCGACGCAGCGCCACCAGGCGATCTTCGTCGAAGTCGCCGATGTCCACTTGATCGATCAGCACCCGGCCACTGGTCGGCTGTTCGAGCCGGTTGATGGTGCGGATCAGCGACGATTTGCCGGCGCCGCTGCGGCCGATGATGCCGAACACCTCACCGCGCTGCACCGCGAGGTCGATGCTGTGCAGCGCCGCGACGGGGCCTTGCGCACCGTCATAGGTTTTGCCCAGGCCGATAAACCGCACGTGGGCGCGGTTGAGTTGCGGGTGCAACTGCGTGTGTTCAGCGCTGTGGGGGGCCGGAATCTCCAGCTTCAGTTGGGTGGCGGCAGTCATGGTCAGCTTTCCCAACCCGCTTGATAGAGCTTGCCGTGGGCTTTATCCAGGGCGGCGCGCACCGCCGGAGAATGCTGGTAGATGTCGACGAATTTGATCAGCCGTGGATCGGTTTTGCTCTTGGGCTGGATCACGAACTGGATCACGTATTCCTTGTGATCGAGGCCGTCGAACAGCAGCGCCGAACCGGCATCGAAGGTCTTGGACAAGCGGATGTAGGCCGGGTAACCCTGCACCAGATCGGCGTCGTCGTAGGCGCGCACCAGTTGCACGGCTTCGACCTGGAGGATTTTGATTTTCTTCGGATTGGCGATGATGTCTTCTTCGGTGGCCTTGTAGCCGACCCCCGGTTTAAGCGTGATCAAGCCTGCCTTGGCCAGCAGTTGCAGGCCACGACCGCTGTTGATCGGGTCGTTGGCGATGGCCACGCTGGCGCCTTGCGGCAACTCGTCGAAGCTTTTGTATTTCTTCGAATAGAGACCGACGTTGTTGATGATCCCCGGCGCGAACGGCACCAGCTCAGTGCCGGCGGCGGCGTTGGCGTTTTCCAGGAACGGGATGTGCTGGAAGTAATTCACGTCGATATCGCCAGCGGCGAGGCTGACGTTCGGCGCGATCCAGTCGGTGAATTCCACCAGCTCGACTTTCAAGCCTTGCTTGCTGGCTTCTTCAACCGCCGCTTCCAGAGGAATGGCGAACGCGGCGGTGGTGCCGATTTTCAGCGGCGCATCGGCCGCGAATGCGACCGAGCTGAACAGGCCGAGGGCCAGTGCCAGTGCTTTGACTGGGTGGCTGAGGAGTTTTTTGGTCATGGTGAGGTTCCAGTCAGTGCATTAAATGTGTGGTGTGTGCTCGGAGTTCATCATTGGCAAGCCAACTCCCCACAGGTGTCGTGAGTGGCACATGTCCCTGTGGAGGCTGGTTTGCCAGCGATGCGTTTAGCGCCTGAACGACGATCCAGTGTGCTGCCCAGGCAACTGCGCTTCGCCGTGAAACAATTTTTCGCGCAAGGTGCCGGGGTCGTAAGCGGTCTTGTACGAGCCACGGCGTTGCAGTTCGGGGATCACCAGGTCGATGAAATCCACGTAGCTTTCCGGGGTCACGATCCGCGTCAGGTTGAAGCCATCGAGGCCGGTTTCGGCGATCCACGATTCCAGCTCATCCGCCACTTGCTGCGGCGAGCCGACCACGGTGATGTAGCGGCCGCCGAGGGCGTGTTGTTCAAGCAATTTGCGCCGGGTCCAGTCGTTGTTTTGCAGGTGCTTGGTGGCCGACTGGATGGCGTTGCTCTTGACGTACTGGATCGGTTCGTCGAGTTCGTACTCGGAAAAATCGATGCCGGTGGACGCGGAAAAGTGCGCCACGCCCGCCTCGGCGCTGGCGTAGCTCCGGTACTCGGCATGTTTGGCCCAGGCTGCTGCTTCGCTCTCGCCGACGATCACGTTCAGGCCCATGAACACCTTTACGTCCTCGGGATCGCGCCCGGCGGCTGCGGCGCTGGCGCGGACCTTGTCCACCTGCGCTTTGGTCGACGGCTTGTTCTGCCCGCTGATAAACACGCACTCGGCATGCCGGCCGGCGAACAGCAAGCCCCGCTCGGAACTGCCGGCCTGGAACAACACCGGCGTGCGTTGCGGCGACGGCTCGCAGAGGTGATAGCCCTCGACCTGATAGAACTCGCCCCGGTGTTCGACCTTGTGCACTTTCTCCGGCTGGGCGTAGACCCGTTGCTGACGATCGTTGATCACCGCGTCGTTTTCCCAACTGCCTTCCCAGAGTTTGTAAAGCACCTCCAGGTATTCGTCGGCCTGGTCGTAGCGGCGGTCATGCTCAACCTGTTCGGTCAGGCCCATGGCCTTGGCGGCGCTGTCAAGGTAACCGGTGACGATGTTCCAGCCGACGCGGCCGTTGCTCAGGTGATCGAGGGTCGACAGGCGCCGGGCGAACAAGTACGGCGGCTCGTAGGTGAGGTTGGCGGTCAGGCCGAAGCCGAGGTTCCTGGTCACCGCCGCCATGGCCGAAACCAGCAACAGCGGGTCGTTGACCGGCAACTGGATCGACTCTTTGAGCGGCACGTCCACCGACTGTTGGTAGACGTCATACACACCGACGATGTCGGCGATGAACAACCCATCGAACAGCCCGCGCTCCAGCAACTGAGCGAGTTCGGTCCAATAAGCCAGGGTTTTGTATTGGGTTGAGTTGTCCCGTGGGTGGGTCCACAGACCATGGTTGATGTGCCCGATGCAGTTCATGTTGAACGCGTTGAGCAGGATTTTTTTCTTGCTGCCGGCGGGCGCGCCCATCAGATGGTCCCCCGCAGTGGCGGGTTTGCGTCATTGAGGTAGTAATTGCCCACCGCGTGGTACTTCCAGCGCACCGGGTCGTGCAGGGTGTGGACCCGGGCGTTGCGCCAGTGGCGGTCGAGGCCGTGCTCAGCGAGGGTGGCCTGGCTGCCGGCGAGTTCGAACAGGGTGCTGCCGGCGGCGAGGGATATCTCGGTGCTGATCGCCCGCGCTTCGGCCACGGCAATCGACGCGGCGGCGACCGTCTCGGCATTGGTCTCGGCCTGGGCGTTGTCCAAGAACTCGCCGGCGCGTTCGAGCAAGGCTTCGGCGGCGTGCAGGCGCACGCTCAAGTGGCCGAAACTTTTCAGCGTCAGCGGGTCTTCGGTGGCCTTGTCGTTACCGGCATCGATCCACGGCCGGGTCTTGGTGCGCACGAAGTGCAGCGCATCTTCATAGGCCGCGCGGGCGATGCCGGTGTCGATGGCGGCGTGAAGAATCTGCGCCAACGGGCCGACCGGTGTCGGACGCTCAAAGGCGCTTTGAAAGGGGATCACGTCTTCGGCGGCGACGAACACATCCTCGAACACCACCGAGCCGCTGCCGGTGGTGCGCTGGCCGAAACCGCTCCAGTCATCGATCACCGTCAGGCCCTGGCTGTCGCGCGGTACGAATGCCAGTTGCTGCACACCGCGCTCATCCACCACCGAGGTCGGGATGCGCTGGGCGTAAATCGCCCCGGTGGCGTAGAACTTGCGGCCGTTAATGCGATAGCCGTGGCCGTCGCGGGTCAATTGCGTGATGCGGTCATGGGCGGTCTTGGTGCCCAGTTCCGCCAGTGCATTGCCGAAGCGTTGCCCGGCCAACGCTTCGGCGTACAGGCGCTGTTGCTGCTCGGCGCTGCCGTTGACCCGCAGCACTTCGAGGGCATAAAAATGGTTTTGCGGAATCTGCCCCAGGGACGCGTCAGCCTGGGAAATCAGCGCGATCACCTTGGCCAGGGTGACGTTGGACACGCCTGCGCCCCCGAAGGTCTTGGGCACGCTGATACCCCACAGGCCCGAGCGGGAAAACACTTCCAGTTCGGCGTGCGGCAGACGGCGCTCGCGGTCGCGCAGGGCGCTGTCGCGGCGAAAATCCTCGGCCAGATCACTGGCGACAATCAGGGCTTGCTCATCGCTGGTAATCACCGCGACGTGATGGGAATAAGTCATGTGTTTCTCCAGAGCTCTGGTGAAAAGTGTCTGGTGGTCAAATCCAGGAGTGGCGAGCCGGCAAGGTGCCGTTCAGGCGAAAACTGCCAATGGCGTGGTATTTCCAGCGTACCGGGTCGTGCAGGGTGTGCACCCGGGCGTTGCGCCAGTGGCGGTCAAGGTTGAATTCGGCGAGGGTGGCGCGGCTGCCGGCAAGTTCGAACAGCTTTTCGCTGGCCAACAATGAGATTTCGGTGGTCAGCACCTTGGCCTCGGCCACCGCGATCGAGGCACGGGCGGCGGATTCGGCCGTAACGGGCGCGGCGCTGACCTCATCCAGCACTTTGCCGGCCTTGCGCAACAGCGCTTCGGCGGCGTGCAGTTCGATCTTCAGCTTGCCGATATCAGCGATCACGTACAGGTCGTCACCAGCGCGTTCGACATTGGCGTCGATCCACGGACGTGCGCGGGTTTTGACGAACTCGATGGCGTCGTCGATGGCACCACGGGCAATGCCGGCGTCGATGGCCGCCTGGATCAATTGTGAAGCGGCGCCCTGGATGTTCGGGCTGTCATTGACTCGCCAGTTGTCGACCACCAGTTCGGCATCGACCGGCACTTGATTGAGCAACACGGTGCCACTGGCGGTGGTGCGCTGGCCGAACCCGGACCAGTCGTCGACGATCCGCAGGCCCTCGCTGCCACGGCGGACGAAAGCCATGACTTGCTTGCCTTCGTCATTGATGGCTTTGACAGCGACCCAATGGGCGAACAGCGCGCCGGTGGAGTAGAACTTCTGGCCGCTGATGACATAACCGTCACCGTCGGCGGTGATGCGCGTTTTCAATTCCAGGGTGTTTTTGGTGCCGCGTTCCGGGCCAGCATTGCCGATGCGCCAGCCGTCGAGCACGCTCTGGAACAACAGTTTTTTCTGCCGTTCACTGGCGCTGTGTTGCAGCAGGTTGAGGATGCCGAACTGATTCTGCGGGATTTGCCCCAATGCTGGATCCGCTGCGGAAATGATCGCGAACACCTCGGCAATGGTGACGAACGAGACTTGTGGCCCGCCGTACTGCCGAGGGATGGCAATGCTGCCCAAGCCGCTGCGGGTGAATTGCTCGATTTCCGACCAGGGAAGTTTGCGTTGCCGATCACGCTTGGCGGCCTGCAGCCGGGCGACGGCGGCGAGATCGTGGGCGGCTTTGAGTGCTTGTGCGTCATTGCGCAGGACGAGCGCCGGCAACAACAGCGGGGCGATGTCCAGGTCGCTGTGCTGGACGGGTGTATCTGCCAAGTTAGACATCAGTGCCGCTCCGTGGCTGCACACAATGCCCTGGCGATTCGCACCGGGGTGATTCTGACCATACCTACCTCACATCTCAGGGAAAGCGCCGCGTCGTGCAGCGATATCGAAAAAACCAAGAATGTCCGGTGGTCCGGTCTATATACCCTAAGCGTGTATAAATAATTAATAAACTAACTTTTAGGAATATACATAGAAGGGTCGCATCGACGAGCCAACGCGACCCCGGCAGGTACGGCTGAACTTACTCGGCACGATCTTCAGCGGCCATCAACAAGGGTCTGGAAGAGGCTTTCAAGTACGGATTGGCGCAGCCTATTTTCAGCGTCCGCGCCGGTGCCCAGCGCGAGTTATTGCCCACCCGGTCGAGGATGCAGTAGGTGACTTCCAGCCGCAGGTCTTCGCCGGCCTCGAGAATAATCGCTGGCGGCACCCAGACATTGATCGGCTGGCCGACGTCGCTGGCCTTGAGCAGCGGCAGGTCCATCCGCGCATCGCCCCAGCGCAGGGTGATGGCGTCGTCGGCGGCCATGTTGACGTAGGGCTCGATGGTCAGGGGGACGCCGCGTTTGATCTGGTTCGGGTTCACGCCCTGGCGGCGGATGGTGTCCGGGATGCCGACCGGTGCCAGGCTCTGGTTTTCATCACCACACAGCGGGGAGGGCTGGCCACCCGGGCAATCAAGCTTGACCTGCACCCGCGTCGCCGGCGACAACGCCGGGCCCTGCCCGACCTGCATCAAGCGGTAGTGGATGCGCGAGGCGCCATTGGCAATGAAGCTTTCCGGCACTCGCAGGCTGACGACTTGATCGATATCCGCCGGCCCGAGCACTTTGGACGCGACGTAGCAGTTGTCCCAGAACAGCTCGATCAGATCGCCTTCATCCATGCTGGCGTAGGGCGCGATGTCGATCAGCAAATGGGCGGCAGAGGTGATGTTGATGCCAGCCCTGGACGATTGCGTCAATGTGGGTGCCGCGAGTCCGGGTTTGTTCGACGTACTTGTCATGGTGTTCTCCTTAAAATTTTCGCAGCGAAGTCCGTTTCTGAAAGATCAAAGGCGCGAATTACCGAGCAACAAAACCAATCAAGGCTTTTATATAAAGGGTCGTGTTGAGTGGCGCCTGTTGGAGATAGATAAGAGGGCGCGGTTATCAGTGTCAATAGAACAACTTAGTGTTGCGGTTGATTAAATTCTATTCAGAAATTTCCTACGCATGAAAGTTAATAAGCGTCGCGTGTTTGTTGAGTTTTAAGACAAATAGCAGCGGTTTTCAAGGTGCGAGTGCCTATCGGCGACCGCCTCGTGGTGCTGTCTTGCGAAGAATTTTAAAGGGAGATCAAGTGTTGCGAGACATATATATGTACCGCACGCGCAATAAAAAATAATGAATAAGATTCAACGCGGCGGGAATTGGCGCGAAAACAGGTGGCGTTGTTAGATAGGAGAATCAAAGGGTGTGAATGAACTTCCATCCATGGAAGTCGGTATTCATGTTTAGTTCGAACCGTGCCCGGCAGTGAGGAACTTGCTGAGAAATTGCCTGGTTCGTTCTTCCTTGGGATTGGCGAACAGTGCCTTGGCTTCGCCCTGTTCGACAATCACGCCCTTGTCGAAAAACACCACACGGTTGGCCACGTCCCGGGCGAAGCCCATTTCGTGGGTGACAATCACCATGGTGCGGTTTTCTTCGGCGAGGCTGCGAATGGTCGACAGCACTTCACCCACCAGCTCCGGGTCGAGCGCCGAGGTCGGCTCATCGAACAGGATCACTTCGGGCTCCATCGCCAGCGCCCGGGCGATCGCCACGCGCTGTTGCTGGCCGCCGGAGAGGCGTCGCGGATACGCATCTTCCTTACCCGCCAGCCCCACTCTGGCCAACAGCTTGCGGCCCAAGGCCTCAGCTTCGGCGCGCGGGGTCTTCTTGACCACGATCGGGCCTTCGATGACGTTTTCCAGGGCGGTACGGTGCGGGAACAGGTTGAAGTTCTGGAACACAAAACCCACGTGCTGGCGCAAGTTGCGCACCTGGCCTTGCTGTTGGTTCAACGGGCGGCTGCCATCGATCTCGATATCACCGACCTTGATCCGGCCGCTGGTGGGTTCCTCAAGGAAGTTCAGGCAACGCAGGAAGGTGGTTTTGCCCGAGCCGCTCGGCCCGATAATTGCCACTACCTCGCCTTCCTTGACCTCCAGATCGATGCCGTTCAGCACCACTTGACCTTTGAACTGCTTAGTCAGTTTTTCCACGACAATCATGGGGTCAGGACTCCTGGTCGTGTCGGTTGACGCGGTCTTCGAGGCGGTTCTGCAAGTGCGCGAGCACACTGGCGAGGATCCAGTAGATCAGCGCCGCCGCCAGGTACATGGTGAAGACTTCGAACGTGCGAGCGGTGATTAACTGCGCCTGGCGGAACAGCTCCGGCACCTGGATGGTCGCCGCCAGTGCGGTGTCCTTGACCAGCGAAATAAAGCTGTTGCCCAGCGGCGGCAACGCCGTGCGCATGGCTTGCGGCAGGATGGCCCGGCGCAGGGTCTGCGCGCGGGTCATGCCAATACTCGCCGCCGCTTCCCACTGGCCGCGTTCGATCGAACTGATCGCGGCCCGCAGGATTTCACAGGCGTACGCGGCCATGTTCAGCGAGAAGCCGATCAGGGCCGCCGGCAGCGGATCCAGCTCGATGCCCATTTGCGGCAAGCCGTAATAGATCACGAACAGTTGCACCAACAACGGCGTGCCGCGAAAGAACGACACATAGATGCGAGCCAGCCAACTCACGGTCTTGAAGCGCGACAACCGCATCAGCGCCAGGCCAAACCCCAGCAGCAGGCCGAAAAACATCCCGCCCAGGCTGAGGATGACCGTGTAGTACGCGCCCTTGAGCAAAAAGGGCGCGGAATCCAGCGCGAGTTGAAAAGCTTCTTCCATTATTGAGTGACGTCAGCGTTGAAGTATTTTTCCGAGAGCTTTTTCAGCGTGCCGTCGGCGCGCAGTTTCTCGATGGCTTTGTCGATGGCGGCCAGCAGTTCAGGCTCGCCTTTGCGCAGGGCAATGCCGGCGTCCTGACGCGAGAACGGGGCACCGGCCACGGCCAAGGTGTCCTTGGTTTTGGTGACCAGTTCCAGTGCGGCCAGACGGTCCACCAGAATGGCGTCGATACGGCCTACGCGCAGATCCTGGTACTTGGTTGGATCATCGTCGTAGGTCTTGATGATGGCTTTAGGCTGGTTCTCTTTGAGCCATTGTTCGTAGTTGGTACCCAGGCCCACCCCGACTTTCTTGCCTGCCAGGTCGTCAGCGGTCTTGATGGTGTCTGCATCGGCCTTCTTGGTCAGGGCCTGAATCCCGGAGACGGTGTACGGCACGGAGAAGTCGTACTTCTTTTTGCGCTCTTCGGAAATGGTCACCTGGTTGATCACCGCGTCCAGACGTTTGGATTCCAGCGCCGCGAGGATGCCGTCCCATTTGGTCGGTTGCAGTTTGACCTTGACGCCCAATTCCTTGGCCAGTGCTTCGGAGAACTCGACCTCGAAGCCTGCAAGCTTGCCGTTTTCATCGACGAAGCTGAACGGTGGGTAGGTGCCTTCAAGGCCGACGTTGATCACGCCCGCGTCTTTGATTTTTTGCAGTTGCTCACCGGCAACCGCTTGCCCCAGCAGACCGGCGCTCAGCGCCAGGCCCAGCGAACCCACCAGCAGATTGCGACGTAGTGCGGAAAAATTCATGACAGCCCCTGTGTTTTCTTATGAAAAAACGCGTTAGGAAAGTTGGCAAATCCGGGAATTTCGTGACTGCGATATCCTGCCTTAAAGCGGCCTATGCGTCTCCCGGCAATTCGCCGTCGGCGAGACTATATGATGACGTTTTTAGATAGGAAAATAATAAATATTGTGTTTGTTATTCTTTAAATGAATATAAGGGTAACGCTGTACCTGTGGCGAGGGAGCTTGCTCCCGTAGAAGGCCGAAGGACTTCCTGCAATGGCCAAATAAATGGGGGGCTGCTGCGCGACCAGCGGGAGCAAGCTCCCTCGCCAGACCGTTTTGCAATAGTCAGAACGCCGAGTGGTAAGCGAACAAGGCCGGCGCGCCACCGGTGTGCAGGAAAATGATCGGCCCTTCATCAAAACGCCCGCGCCCGATGCCGTCGAGCAACCCGGCCATGGCCTTGCCGGTGTAGACCGGATCCAGCAGCAAACCCTCTTGGCTCGCCAGCAATTTCACCGCAGCCAGGGTGCCGGCATTCGGCTCGCCGTAGCGCGGCGCGAAGTATTCGTCCCACAGCTCAATCTTGAAACTGGCCGGCAGGCTCACGCCCAACAGCTCAGCGGTGCGTTGCGCCAAACCCTGAACCTTGGGCCGCTGGTCGTCATCGCTGCGCGAGACCGTGACGCCAATCACTGGCAGTTCCGGCAATGCTTCGCTCAATGCCAGTGCCAGACCGCTGTGGGTGCCGGCGCTGCCCGAGGCCAGGACCACGGCGGCGAATTGCAGGCCGGTGTCCTTGATCTGTTCCGCCAGTTCCAGCCCGGCGCGCACGTAGCCCAAGGCGCCCAGCGCGTTGGAACCGCCAATCGGCACCACGTAGGGTTTCCTGCCGCTGTTGCGCAACCGATCAGCCAAGGCCTGCAACTGCTCGTCAGCGTTGTCGAGGTTTTCCACCAATTCGACTTTAGTGTCGAACAGGTCCAACAGCAGCCGGTTACCGTTGCTCAGGTAATTGCTGTCGTCGGTGCCGATCGGGTTTTCCAGCAACGCCACGCAGCTCAAGCCGAGTCTGGCCGCCAGCGCGGCAGTCTGGCGCACGTGGTTTGATTGCAGGGCGCCGGCGGTGATCAAGGTGTCGGCGCCCTGAGCCAACGCATCGGCGGCCAGGTATTCGAGCTTGCGCAGTTTGTTGCCGCCCATCGCCAAGGGGGTCAAATCATCGCGTTTGACATACACGTCGCGGCCCAGCCAGGTCGACAGGCGCTCGAGTTTTTCCAGGGCGGTGGGGTGGCTCAACAGGTTGAGGCGAGTAAAACGGTCCAACTGTGGTTTGATCATGGGGGCCGTACTGACTACAAGGGTGACTGGACTATAGGCAGGCGATATTACGGCGGCAACCGCCAATCACTTATAACCAGAAGTTTTGTCGCCAGCACAATCGGTTCTTAATTCGGCTTCGTGCCCTTACCGTAAAGTAGCGGCGTTAGTGCGGCCAGATCGTCCGGCTGCCCGTGAGGAGTTTCTACCGTGAGCGAGCGTTCCAGCCATTGGCAATTGCAGACCATCGTCAGCCAACTGCGTACAGCCCGTGATCAGTGGCGCACGCAGAATGGTCGAGTCAGCGGCGAGCAGGGCGGGCGTGAATTGCCATCGCGCGCGGCGATGGCCGAGATCCTCGAAGCGTTGTGCGGCGCACTGTTCCCCATGCGCCTGGGCCCAGAGGACTTGCGTGAGGAAAGTGAGGATTTCTATGTCGGCCATACTCTGGACGCCGCGCTGAATGCCTTGCTCGCGCAAGCGCGGCTCGAATTGCGTTACGCCGCGCGCCATAGCGCCCAGGCGGAGAGCGAAGTCGAGGCGCGGACGATCCAGATCATTCAGGAATTCGCCCTCGCGCTGCCGGGTCTGCGCACCTTGCTCGATACCGATGTGCTGGCCGCCTACCACGGCGACCCGGCCGCCCGCAGCGTCGATGAGGTGTTGCTGTGCTATCCGGGGATTCTGGCGGTGATCCACCATCGGCTGGCGCACCATCTGTATCGCGCCGGCCTGCCATTGCTGGCGCGGATCAGCGCGGAAATCGCCCACTCCGCCACCGGCATCGACATCCACCCCGGCGCGCAGATCGGCCGCAGCTTCTTCATCGACCACGGCACAGGTGTGGTCATTGGTGAAACCGCGATCATCGGCGAGCGAGTGCGCATCTATCAGGCCGTGACCCTTGGCGCCAAGCGTTTCCCGGCGGACGAAGACGGCCAGTTGCAGAAGGGCCATCCGCGCCACCCAATCGTCGAAGACGACGTGGTGATCTATGCCGGGGCGACCATTTTGGGGCGCATCACCATCGGTAAGGGCTCGACCATCGGCGGCAACGTCTGGCTGACCCGCAGCGTGCCGGCGGGCTGCAACCTGACCCAGGCGAATCTGCAGCACGATGATGGGACGCAGAAGTAGGGTCCGAAATCCCTTGTGGTCCTGCTGACGCCATCGCGGGCAAGCCACGCTCCCACAGTTTTTGTGTTGTTCGCAAAATGACCGTTCGACGCAAAACCTGTGGGAGCGAGCTTGCTCGCGATGGATTTCAATGCAAACCGCAATATCGGCACTTAGCTGATTTCCCACTGAACGAATCCGCCAATCCCTCCGTCATACCCATCCTTGAGCTAGCGTACTCCCAGTACCACCCAGCCTGGGGATTAGTCCTTAGCACCCTATCCATGTTTAACTTGAACGCTCATTCAAGTTAAACCGGCGGTTCGCTGCCCGCTCACAACAGGAGGCTTGCCTTTGCTGAGTCCGATTTTTACAGCCACATTTTTTCCCTCCGAGGCGCACGCTTCATGAGTGCATCCTCGACGCCCGCCAGTGGCCAGGTCCGCATGAATCCGCCGGTTTTTTACTTCGCGGCGACCTTCATTTTGCTGTTCGGTATCGTGGTCATCGCCATGCCGGAGCAGGCCGGCGCTTGGTTGCTCGCGGCGCAAAACTGGGCGGCCAACACGGTTGGCTGGTACTACATGCTGGCGATGACCCTGTATCTGGTCTTCGTGGTGGTCACCGCGTTATCGGGCTACGGCAAGATCAAACTGGGTGCCGACCACGACGAGCCCGAATTCAGTTACCTGTCCTGGGCCGGCATGCTGTTCGCCGCCGGGATCAGCATCACCCTGTTTTTCTTCTGCGTGTCCGAGCCGCTGACGCACCTGGTGCAACCGCCCCAGGGCGAGGGTGGCACCGCCGAGGCGGCGCGTCAGGCGATGCAGGTGTTGTTCCTGCACTGGGGACTGCACGGCTGGGGCGTGTTTGCGTTTGTCGGCATGGCCCTGGCGTACTTCGCCTACCGTCACAACCTGCCGCTGGCTTTGCGTTCGGCGCTGTACCCGCTGATCGGCAAGCGCATCAACGGCCCGATTGGCTATGCGGTGGACGGCTTTGGCATCATCGCCACGGTGTTCGGCCTCGGCGCCGACATGGGCTTCGGCGTCTTGCACCTCAATTCGGGGCTCGATTACCTGTTTGGCGTCGCTCACACCCAATGGGTCCAGGTCGGTTTGATCACCCTGATGATGGGCGCGGCGATCATCGTCGCGGTCTCCGGCGTCGACAAGGGTGTGCGAGTGATGTCCGACATCAACATGCTGCTGGCCTGTGCGCTGCTGCTGTTCGTGTTGTTCGCCGGGCCGACCCAGCACTTGCTCAACACCCTGATCCAGAACATCGGCGACTACCTCGGCGCGCTGCCGATGAAGAGCTTCGACCTGTACGCCTACAACAAGCCCAGCGACTGGCTGGGCGGCTGGACCGTGTTCTATTGGGCGTGGTGGATTGCCTGGTCGCCGTTTGTAGGGTTGTTCATCGCGCGAATTTCCCGTGGTCGCACCATTCGCGAATTCGTCTTCGGCGTGCTGCTGATCCCGCTCGGGTTTACCCTGGCGTGGATGTCGATTTTCGGCAACAGCGCCATCGATCAAGTGCTCAATCACGGCATGAGCGCGCTCGGTATGTCGGCCCTCGATAACCCGTCGATGAGCCTCTACCTGCTGCTGGAAACCTACCCGTGGAGCAAAACCGTGATCGCGGTGACGGTGTTTATCAGCTTCGTGTTCTTCGTCACCTCGGCGGATTCCGGCACCGTGGTGCTCTCGACCTTGTCGGCCAAGGGCGGCAACCCCGATGAAGACGGGCCGAAGTGGCTGCGGGTGTTCTGGGGCGCGATGACGGCGCTGGTCACCAGTGCGCTGTTGTTCTCCGGCAGCATCGATGCGCTGAAATCGGCGGTGGTGCTGACCTCGCTGCCGTTCTCGCTGATTTTGCTGCTGATGATGTGGGGGCTGCACAAGGCGTTTTTTCTGGAGTCGCAGAAGCAGATCGCGCAGTTGCATTCCCTGGCTCCAGTCTCGGGTTCGCGGCGTGGCGGTTGGCGTCAGCGCTTGAGTCAGGCGGTGCATTTCCCGTCGCGCGACGAGGTTTATCGCTTCCTCGACAGCACCGTGCGCCCGGCGATTGAAGAGGTGACCGCGGTGTTCGTCGAGAAGGGTTTGAACGTGGTCACACAACCGGACCCGGCCAACGACAACGTCAGCCTGGAAATCGGTCACGGCGAGCAGCACCCGTTCATCTACCAGGTGCAAATGCGCGGCTACTTCACGCCGTCATTTGCCCGTGGCGGCATGGGCTCCAAGGAGCTGAACAACCGGCGTTATTACCGCGCCGAAGTGCATCTGAGCGAGGGCAGCCAGGACTACGATCTGGTGGGCTACACCAAGGAGCAGGTGATCAACGACATCCTCGACCAGTACGAGCGGCACATGCAGTTCCTGCATCTGGTGCGCTGAGCCTCAACCCTCGGTGCTCAGCCGCATAAACAACAGCAGCGCCGCCACCGGCACCGCGAACACCAGCACGCCGATCGCCAGTTCGCTGCCCAGCGACTGGCCGGCGCGGAGCATGCCATTGGCGCCGTTGATCACGGTCAGCGCCAGCCACAACAGGACAAAAGTGTAGGTCAGGGTCTGGCGACTGAAGCCGATGCGCTCGCCGATGAACAGCATCAGCGCCAACAGCGCCAGGCCGAACGTGATGATGATCGCGGTGTGCATGATGGATTCCTCGGCTGGGCGTTAAAGCTCTCTGCGTAGAGTGTGGTCGAGGGAATAGCATCCCGCTCCGCGAAACATGATGTAGAACGACAGCAACGCCATCAGCACCGGGTATTCGATCCCGCGATCGATCCACGGCCAGGTCGGGCCGAGGATCCAGGCGATGGTCAGCATCTGCACGCCCATCATCGCCGCCAGCAGGCGCGTGCCCAGTCCCAGCACCAGTAACCCGCCGCCGACGGCTTCCAGTAACGCGATCAGCAGGCCGATCAGGTGTGGCTGCGGCAGGTGCAGGACGTTCTCGATCAAGTTGACCGACGCCGCCATCGGGTCAGCCATCGAACCGTGCGCCCGGCCCAGCAGCTTCGGCAGGCCGTGGGTCAGCATGATCACGCCGTAACCGGCGCGCAGCAGCGTATAGGCCAGCGGTTCACCCGCGCGATACAGCGGCGCCAATGCTGGGATCAATAGCCTGTTACTCGGTGGCTGATGCATGGTGAACTCCTTGGTCGGCTGTTGCGTGAGCGCTTCAGACCAACCCGCCGTTAGCCCGCAGGATTTGCCCGTTAACCCACTCCGCCGCCGGGCTGACCAGGAAGGACACCACGCGGGCGATGTCCTCTGGCTGGCCGAGGCGCTCCAGCGGAGGCATTTTGGCGAAGGTCTGGATCTGTTCTTCGCTTTTGCCGTGCAGGAACAGGTCGGTGGCCACCGGGCCTGGCGCCACGGCGTTGACCGTGATGTCGCGGCCGCGCATTTCCTTGGCAAATACCTGGGTCAGCGATTCCACCGCCGCTTTGCTGGCGATGTACACCGCGTAACCCGGCAGGTTGAGGCCGACGGTGCTGCTCGAGAAATTGACGATCCGCCCGCCGCTGTTCAGGCGAGTCGCGGCTTCGCGCAGGGTGTTGAAGGTGCCGCGGGCGTGGATGTTGAAGTTCTGGTCGAACAGTTCATCGCTGTGTTGCGCCAGCGGCAGCACTTTGAGGATGCCGGCGTTGTTGATCAAGACGTCGATCTTGCCCAGTTGCGCTTCCACCTCGTCGAACATCCGGCGCACGTCCTCGGCCTTGGCCACGTCAGCCTTGACCGCCATGGCGTGATGACCGGCCTGGCGCAATTCCACCACCAGCCGCGACGCTTCGCCGGCGCTGTTGGCGTAGTTGATGGCAACCGCGAAACCTTCGCTGGCCAGCTGTTTGGCGATGATTGCACCGATGCCGCGAGAGGCGCCGGTGACCAGGGCAACTTTAGAAACGGAAGTGTTCATGGCGGTGATCCTGTAGGCGGTGAATTGGGGTGAAGCCAGATTCACATGTTTACCCAGACCGATAAATGCCGGAGAGTTGCCTTGACTGTTCAATAAACGCCAACAATCGAACGCCGGGAGGCAGCCGTGGATCAAGTCAAAGCGATGAAGGTGTTCGTGCGTATTTACGAGCGCAGCAGCTTCACCCAGGCCGCCGACGACCTGAACCTGCCTCGAGCGACCCTGACCCACACGCTCAATCAATTCGAAACCTGGCTCGGGACGCGTTTATTGGAGCGCAGTACGCGCAAGGTCCGTCCTACGCTGGACGGCGAAGCCTATTACTCACGCTGCGTACAATTGCTGGCAGAACTGGAAGAGGCCGAACTCGCCTTTCGTGGTTTGGCACCCAAAGGTCGCTTGCGCGTGGATCTGCACGGCACACTGGCGCGGGCCTTTGTGATTCCGGCGTTGCCGCAGTTCATGGCGCGTTACCCGGACATCGAACTGTCGCTCAGCGAGGCCGATCGCCTGATCGACCTGATCGGCGAGGGTGTCGATTGCGTACTGCGGGCCGGCACCCTCAGCGACTCGACGCTAATCGGCAAACGTGTCGCCAACCTGCGCCAGATCACCTGCGCCAGCCCGGCTTACCTGCGCAAATACGGCGAACCCCAAAACCTCGACGACCTCAAGCACCACCGCGCGGTGAACTACGTCTCGCGCACCACCGCCAAGCTCTTCCCGTTCGAATTCATGGTCGATGGCCAACTCAAGGAAGTCGCCATCGAAGGCGCGGTGTCAGTCTTCGGCGCTGAAATCTACGCGGCCTCCGCCATCGCCGGCCTCGGCCTGATCCAGTGCCCGGAATACCGCATGGAAACCCAAATCGCCCAAGGCCTGATCAAACCCATCCTCCTCGACACCCCGCCTCCGCCGATGCCGGTGTCCGTCCTCTACCCGCACAACCGCCAGATGTCACCACGGGTGCGGGTGTTTGTGGATTGGTTGGGAGAAGTGTTTGCGGGGGCGCTGTAGCGTGAACCTCGCAAGTTGTCTGGGCGGGCGGGTTAAGCTAATGTTTGTCTTAGTGTGTATGGTGTGTATAGAGCGTC
Source organism: Pseudomonas rhizozeae (assembly GCF_031583775.1). Classification (NCBI taxonomy): domain Bacteria; kingdom Pseudomonadati; phylum Pseudomonadota; class Gammaproteobacteria; order Pseudomonadales; family Pseudomonadaceae; genus Pseudomonas; species Pseudomonas rhizozeae. Next base: position 140,460 of record NZ_JAVLSB010000049.1, on the reverse strand, counting down.
GCTCCTTCGCGTAGTGTGTGCAGCGGAACTGCTGCCCCACAAGGGCGAGTGATGCGAAGTCGAGAAATGATCAGGACGATTGAGGAGGACGGCTGGTATCTGGTGGCTGTCAGAGGTAGCCACCACCAGTACAAGCATCTCTACAAACCAGGCCGGGTGACGATAAAGCACCCTGACTCGGATCTTCCGAGAGGAACTATTCACAGCATATTGAAACAGGCGGGCTTGAAATGAGGCTCGATACTGGGCTCCCCGCGACGGGGGCATTTGAGGGAGAACCTATTGTCATGAAATTCCCGGTCGTACTGCACAAGGACGCCGACTCAGACTACGGCGTGATCATTCCCGATGTACCGGGCTGCTTCTCTGCGGGCGCCACGGTGTCGCAGGCATTCGAGAATGTGAAGGAGGCGCTGGCTCTGCACTATGAAGGGCTGGTCGCCGACGGTGAGCCATTCCCGCAGGTGCGCGAGATTGATGACCATCTCGACAATCCTGATTTTGCCGGTGGTGTCTGGGGTGTTGTGGAATTCGACATCACGTCTTACTTCGGCAAGTCAGTCCGATTCAATGCCACTTTGCCGGAACAACTACTGGAGCGCATCGACCAAACCGTCAGCCGGGACAAGCGCTATAGCTCCCGATCCGGATTCCTTGCGGCTGCCGCGCTGAGAGAGCTTTCAGCCTGACCTGCTTTCGAGCGATGCACTACAACCATTACCGTGGCGAGAATTCGGGGAATTGTGAAACGTTTCAGCAAATAGTCGAACCGACGCTTGGAGAGGTGTTCTCAAGGGGTATGCTGGGCATCGTCAACTGAGCGTCTGCTCGCAAGAAGGTCGGCTCGACCTGGATGATGCCCAAAAACATACAAGAGAGGATTCGATGACTTATACCGCTGCCGAAAACCGCTATGACTCCATTCCTTACCGCCGCGTAGGCCGCAGCGGGCTGGTGTTGCCAGCGTTGTCCCTGGGCTTGTGGCACAACTTCGGCGACAGCACGCCGATCGACACCCAGCGCGCGTTGCTGCGTACCGCGTTTGACCTGGGCATCAACCACTTTGACCTGGCCAACAACTACGGCCCGCCGTATGGCAGCGCCGAGATCAATTTCGGCCGGTTGCTGCGCGAGGATTTCAAGCAGTACCGTGACGAGTTGATCATCTCGAGCAAGGCCGGTTGGGACATGTGGCCCGGCCCGTATGGCCAGGGCGGCGGGTCGCGCAAGTACGTGCTGGCCAGCCTCGACCAGAGCCTGCAGCGCCTGGGCCTGGATTATGTGGACATCTTCTACTCGCACCGCTACGACTCGGACACCCCGCTGGAAGAAACCGCCAGTGCCCTGGCCACTGCCGTGCAGCAAGGCAAGGCACTGTACATCGGCATCTCGTCGTATTCCGGGGTGAAGACCCGCGAAATGGCCGCGCTGCTCAACGAGTGGAAAGTGCCGTTGCTGATTCACCAGCCGGCCTACAACCTGCTCAATCGCTGGGTGGAAAAGGACCTGCTGGACACCACCGACGAACTCGGCACTGGCGTGATCGCGTTCACTCCGCTGGCGCAGGGTTTGCTGACGGACAAGTACCTCAACGGCGTACCCAAAGATGCGCGGGTCAACCGCCCGGGTGGTGGTTCGTTGCAGGCGTCGCATCTGTCGGAGGCTAACATTGCCCACGTGCGTGCATTGAATGAGATCGCCCAGCGTCGCGGCCAAAGCCTGGCGCAGTTGGCCCTGGCCTGGACCTTGCGCGACCCCCGCGTGACTTCAGCCCTGATCGGCGCCAGCCGGCCGGAACAGATCATCGAGAACGTCGGGGCGTTGCAGAACCTGAGCTTCAGCGCTGAAGAACTGGCGGAGATTGATCGGTTTGCCCAAGAGGGTGGGATCAATTTGTGGGAGAAGCCGTCGACGGCTGAGTAAGTGTCTGGCGCCGGTTTAAAACTGGCGCCTGTTTCGACCCATTCGCGAGCAGGCTCGCTCCTACGGGACGCGCATTTCACTGTGGGAGCGAGCCTGCTCGCGAAAGCGTCTGTTCAGTCGCTGACGACGTCAGGTTAGCGAAAAAACGGCACATCCCCCAACACCGTTGCCCGCTGCATCACCCGTCGCGCCGGGCGGTAATCGTCTATCGCGTAGTGCTGGGTCACGCGGTTGTCCCAGAACGCCACGTCGTCTTTCTGCCAGCGCCAGCGCACGGTGAATTCCGGGCGAGTGCTGTGGGCGAACAGGAATTTGAGGATCGCGTCGCTTTCGGTGTCCGACAGTTCGTTGATCTTCGAGGTGAAGCCTTCGTTGACGAACAGCGAGCGCCGCCCGCTGACCGGGTGGGTGCGGATCACCGGGTGCGACAGCGGCGGATTCTTGCGCCGCGCTTCTTCCCATTGCGCCAGCGCCTCGGGCGTATTGCCGTAGCGTTCCAGCGGGAACGAGCGGGTGAAATCGTGGGTGGCGGTCAGCCCTTGCAGCATGGCTTTTAACGGTTCCGACAGCGCTTCATACGCGGCAATGCCGCTGGCCCACAAGGTGTCGCCGCCAAATTCCGGTAACAACTTGGCACTGAGCACCGCGCCCAGGGCTGGGGTTGGCAGGAAGGTCACGTCGGTGTGCCAGATCGCGTTATCGCGCACATCGGTGACGGCGGTGTCGAGGATCAGCACTTCCGGTTGTTCCGGTACATTCGGGTAGATCGGATGGATGTGCAGGTCGCCAAAATTCGCCGCGAAACGCGCCTGTTGCTGCGGCGTGATCGGCTGGTCGCGGAAGAACAGCACTTGATGCTTGAGCAGTGCTTGCTCAATGGCATCCCGGTGCTCGGCAGTCAACGGCTGGGTAATGTCGAGGCCACTGATCTGCGCGCCGAGGGCGGTGCTGAGGGGAGTGAGGGTCAGGCTGCTCATGGTCATTCTCTTCAATGCGGGGGCGAGCTTCAGGTGGGAGCGAGCCTGCTCGCGAATGCAATCGATCAGTCACTTTGCTTCAACTGAAACGCCGCTGTTCGCGATCACGCTCGCTCCCACACTCATCAATATTCAGTGGGCCTGGCCGTGCCACGGCACCCATTTGCGTTGCAGCGCGCGCAGGCCCATTTCCATGGCGAAGGCAATGAGTGCAATCACCAGAATCCCCAGCACCACCACATCGGTGACCAGGAACTGCGCGGCCGACTGCACCATAAAGCCCAGGCCGCTGGTGGCGGCGATCAGCTCGGCGGCCACCAGGGTCGACCAGCCAACGCCGAGGCCAATGCGCACGCCGGTGAGGATGTCCGGCAAGGCACTCGGCAAAATCACATGGCGAATCAACTGTGCCCGCGTGGCGCCCAGCGACTGTGCCGCGCGCAGCTTGGTCGGGTCGACGGTGCGCACGCCGGTGGCGGTAGCAATCGCGATCGGGGCGAAAATCGCCAGGTAGATCAGCAAGACTTTCGACAGCTCACCGATGCCGCACCAGATCACGATCAGCGGCAGATACGCCAGCGGTGGAATCGGCCGGTAAAACTCGATCAGCGGATCGAGAATGCCCCGGGCGATCCGGTTGTGCCCGATGGCGATGCCCACCGGCACCGCGGTCAGCACCGCGAAACCGAGGCCCAGGCCGATCCGGCTGAGGCTGGCGCCCAAGTGCTGCCACAGGGTGGAATCCATGTAGCCGCTCGTCACTAGCAGCCAGCCTTTCTGCAATACGGCGGACGGCGGTGGCAGGAACAGCGGTTCGATCATTCCGGTGGCGGTGACTGCCCACCAGATCGCCAGCAGCGCGATCAGGGTCAGCACGCTGATCCAGCGGGTACTGAGGCTGCGCTTTAGCGCAATGGCCGTGGCGCCGGGCTTCACCGTCACGGCCGGAATTTCATAGCTGCTCATGCGCGCTCCTGCCGCGTTGCGGCGCTGCGTTGGGAGAACACCTTGGCGAGCACGTGTTCGCGGGTTTCGATAAAGCGCGGATCGGACTTGATGGCGCGTGCCGACTCACCGGCGGCGTAGCGCTGGCCGAAATCCAGGCTCAGGCGCTCGACGATTTGCCCGGGGTTGGGCGCCAGCAGAATCAAATCCGTGGCGAGGAACACCGCTTCCTCAATGTCGTGGGTGATCAGGAATACCGGTTTGGCGGTGCGCTGCCAGACCTGCAGCAGCAGCTCCTGCATTTGTTCGCGGGTGAAGGCATCGAGGGCGCCGAAGGGTTCATCCATCAGCAGTACGCGCGGGTCGGCCGCCAAGGCACGGGCCAGGCCAACGCGTTGCTTCTGGCCGCCGGAGAGCTGCCAGATGCGCCGATGTTCGAAACCGGACAAGTCCACCAGCGCCAGCATTTCCCGGGCGCGGATTTCGCGTTTTTCTCGCGCGACACCGGCCAGCTCCAGGCCGAAACCGACGTTGGCCAGTACGTCCTGCCAAGGCAGCAGGGCGTCGTCCTGGAACACCACGCCGCGTTCGGCGCTCGGGCCCTTGACGGGCACACCGTCCAAGGTGATGCGTCCGGCGCTGGGCTCGACGAAACCGGCGATCAGGTTCAACAGCGAGGTCTTGCCACTGCCGGACGGGCCGAGCGCCACCAGCAACTGCTGGGGGCCCAGGCTCAAGGAAATATCCGCCAATACCGGTTCCGGGCTACCGGGGTACTGTGCGCTGATGCGCTCCAGCTGAAGCAAGGCCATCGCAGTTAACTCCCGATCAGTTGGTGATGAACTTGGCGCTGACGTACGGCGCGTAGTCCGGCAGCACGGCCTCGACCTTGCCTTGTTCCTTGAGGAACACCGCCGTGTCGGTGATGGCTTTGGTGGTCGGCGCACCGAGGGTGGTCACTTGGTCAGCCGCCAGCGGGAACACGTTACCTTGCAACAGCAATGGAATGTCGCTGGCCTTGGCGCCGGACAGTTTTACCAGTTTGTCGACGTTGGACTGGTTGGCGAGCCAGGCTTTCGGGTCCTTGCGGTAGTCGGCGTAGGCGTCGAGGGTCACTTTGGCGAACGCGGTGACGATCTCCGGGTGCTTCTCGGCGAAGTCTTTGCGCACGATCCAGGCGTCGAAGGTTGGCGCGCCGAACTTGGCCAGTTCGCCGGAGGTGATCAGCACTTTGCCGTTTTCCTTGGCCACGCCCAGCGCTGGGTCCCAGACGTAAGTGGCGTCGATGTCACCGCGTTTCCAAGCGGCAATGATTGCTGGCGGCGCGAGGTTGAGGATGGTGACTTTCGACGGGTCGATGTTCCAGTGCTTGAGCGCGGCCAGCAGGCTGTAGTGGCCGGTGGAGACAAACGGCACGGCGATTTTCTTGCCGATCAGGTCTTGCGGGGTCTTGATTCCGGAGCCGTCGCGGGCGACCAGGGCTTCAGCGGCGCCGATCTGGGTGGCGATGAGGAAGGTTTCCACCGGCACTTTGCGAGTGATCGCGGCGGTCAGCGGGCTGGAACCGAGGTAGCCGATCTGCACGTCGCCGGAGGCGATCGCGGCAATGATGTCAGCGCCGTTGTCGAATTTGCGCCAGTCGATCTTGGCGTTGGTGGCTTTTTCATACGCGCCATCAGCCTGGGCGACTTTGGCCGGGTCAACGGTGGTCTGGTAAGCGACGGTGACGTCGGCGGCCTGAGCAAAGAAACTGGCCGCTGCCAATGAAGCAGCCGCCAGCAGGCGAAAAGGGGTGATGAGTTTCATTGGAGCAGTTCCTTGTCAGGCAACCGAGAGTCGGCGTGATAAGGAGACTAAATGATCTAAGAATCCGAAAATAAATAACTTTTTCGAATGAGCTTATGAGCGGAAGAAAGTTTGCAGGGAGATCAAATGGGCCTGCTTTGTGGTGAGGGGCAAGCCCCCTCACCACAGGGGGCTCACGCCGACAGGTCAGTTACTGATCGCCAGAATACTCGCCTGATACGACCCGACGAACACGTCGAAGTCGCCGACTTCGTTCTGCTCCAACTCGGCTTGCTGGGCCAGCGATGTGCGGGCGCGTTCTTCGAAGATGGCTTGGTCTGCCGCATCCAGCGGTTCGTTGCGGAAGAACTCGGCGTGTACCTGGCTCTGGCGCAGAGAGAACTGCGCGAAGCTCTCCTTATGCTCGGCCATGGCCGCCAGCACCTGGGCCGACGGCGTCAGCGACGGGTCCTGGACCTTGGCCAGTTGCGCATCCAGCGCTTTGCTGTGCGCATCGCCGCCGTGGCTTTGGTCGAGCAACGCGGCCAGTGGCGCGATCTTCTCGAGCAATTCGGTGGCCCACTCCTTGAGCTCGACCGGTTGGCAATCGCGTTGCAATTGCAGGCCCGGACGACGACCTTCCTTGACCACCTTGAGGAAGTTGGCCCCGGCGTTGTTGCAGTTGCTATCGGTTAGCAGCGGGCTGTCATTGAGCGCGCAATACAGCAGGAAAGCGTCGATAAAGCGCGACTCGGTGAGGTCGATGCCCATCGGCAGGAACGGGTTGATGTCCAGGCATCGCACTTCGACGTACTGGATGCCGCGCGCCACCAGCGCCTGGATCGGCCGCTCGCCGGTGTAGGTCACGCGTTTCGGGCGGATGTTCGAGTAGTACTCGTTTTCAATCTGCAGGATGTTGGTGTTCAGCTGCACCCACTCACCGTCCTTGTGCGTCCCCACTTCGACATACGGCGCATAGGGCGTAGCCACCGCTTCGCGCAGGCTGTCGGTGTAGCTCGTCAGGTCGTTGTAGCACGGCGTCAGGCCGGCCTGGGCGTTGCTCTGGTAACCGAGGTCGCTCATGCGCAGGCTGGTGGCGTACGGCAGATACAGAGTGTCGGGGTCCAGTTGTTCCAACTGGTGCGCGCGACCGCGCAGGAAACCCGCGTCCAGCGCTGGCGAAGCACCGAACAGGTACATCAGCAGCCAGCTGTAGCGGCGGAAGTTGCGGATCAGCGCGATGTAGGCGGTCGACTGATAGTCGCGATCGGTGCCGACAAAGCCTTCGGTTTCTTTGAGCAGCGGCCAGATTGCTTCCGGCAGCGAGAAGTTGTAGTGAATCCCGGCAATGCACTGCATGGTCTTGCCGTACCGCAGGGCCAGGCCCTTGCGGTAAACGTACTTGAGCTGCCCGATGTTCGACGTGCCGTAATAGGCGATCGGGATGTCTTCCTCGGCCGGCAACGGGCACGGCATCGATGGACTCCACAGGAACTCGTTGCCGAGCTTGCTGTAGGCGAAGCGGTGAATCTTGTCGAGGCTGGCCAGGGTGTCGGCCGGATCCGGCAGGGCCGGGGTGATGAACTCCAGCAGCGACTCGGAATAGTCGGTAGTGATCTGTTCATTGGTCAGCGCGGAACCCAAGGCTTCGGGGTGCGGCGTTTGCGCCAGGCGACCTTCGCTGGTCACGCGCAGGCATTCACGTTCGATACCGTGGAGGCACTGTTCGAGCAGAGAGAGGTTAGCGCGCTCGCCGAGCAGAGCCAGGCGGCGGTTGAGAAGTTCGCTCAATTTGGATTCCTTCACGCGTCAGTCGCCCCAATATGGGGGTGGGCAAGACGGTCTACAAGGGTGAAGTTGAAACTGGCGTTATCGCCTGGTTTTGGTGCCGAACAGCAATGATCGCCGCGATCCATGTGGGAGCGAGCCTGCTCGCGAAGAGGCCGCACCGGCCGACGTTGAAGTCGGCTGATACAGAGCCTTCGCGAGCAGGCTCGCTCCCACAGAAAATCGGCGCAGCGGTCACAGCGCCGAAATTACCGCAAATCGAGGTTAAACAGCTACAGCACAGCGAACGTGCCTTGTGCTTTAGCGACCAGTTTGTCGCCCTGCATGACATCGGCCTCGACCACCAGCGTGCGCCGGCCCGGGTGAATCACCCTTGCCGTGCACAGCACCTCGCCGTCGGCGACGGCGCGGATGTAGTTGATCTTGCATTCAATGGTGGCGCTGCGCTGGTCAAAACCGTGGGTGCTGGAACAGGCCAGCCCCATGGCAATGTCCACCAGACTGAACAGCGCGCCGCCATGCAGGTTGCCGCTGCGGTTGCGCAGCTCGGGCTCGAGCGTCAGGGCGACTTGCGCCACCCCGGTCTCAAGGCTTTGCAAACGGCAGCCCAGTAGCTTGAAAAAAGCGCTTTCGGTCAGCCCGGCAGGAATGTCCATCAGCGTTTCTTCAATTGCTTGGCGTTGGCGAACAGCGAGGCCATGGCGTTGTTGCTCGGTGCGGCCGTGGCGGTCTCCTTGCGCGGCGCGGTGTTCTGCGACTGGCGCGGCGCCGACCCCGGACGCGAGCCGCGGGCGCCATCGATTTTCTCGCCCGGCGTGTCGCTCATGCGCATCGATAGGCCCACGCGTTTGCGCGGGATGTCGACTTCCATGACCTTGACCTTGACCACGTCGCCAGCCTTCACCGCTTCACGCGGATCCTTGATGAACTTCTCTGACAACGCCGAGATGTGTACCAAACCGTCCTGATGCACGCCGATGTCGACGAATGCACCGAAGTTGGTGACGTTAGTCACCACGCCCTCGAGGATCATCCCTGGTTGCAGGTCCTTCAGGTCTTCGACGCCGTCCTGGAACTCGGCGGTCTTGAACTCCGGACGCGGGTCGCGGCCAGGCTTTTCCAGCTCTTGCAGAATGTCAGTGACGGTCGGCAGGCCGAAGGTTTCGTCGGTGTATTTCTTCGGGTCGAGGCGCTTGAGAAACGCGGCGTCGCCGATCAGCGAGCGGATGTCGCGGTCGGTCTCGGCGGCGATGCGCTGCACCAGCGGGTAGGCTTCCGGGTGCACCGCGGACGCGTCGAGCGGGTTGTCACCGTTCATCACTCGCAGGAAGCCGGCGGCTTGTTCGAAGGTTTTTTCCCCGAGGCGCGCGACTTTTTTCAACGCCGCGCGGGTTTTGAAGGCGCCGTGCTCATCGCGGTGGCTGACGATATTTTGCGCCAGGGTCGCGTTGAGGCCGGAAATGCGCGCCAGCAGCGCCACGGAGGCGGTGTTCACATCGACGCCGACGGCGTTCACGCAATCCTCGACCACCGCGTCCAGGCCGCGCGCCAGTTTCAGCTGCGACACGTCGTGCTGGTACTGGCCGACACCGATGGATTTCGGGTCGATCTTCACCAGTTCGGCCAGCGGGTCTTGCAGGCGACGGGCGATCGACACCGCGCCACGGATCGACACGTCGAGGTCCGGGAATTCCTTGGAGGCCAGCTCCGACGCTGAATACACCGAGGCGCCGGCTTCGGAGACCATGACCTTGGTCATTTTCATGGCCGGGTATTTCTTGATCAGCTCAGCGGCCAGCTTGTCGGTTTCGCGGCTGGCAGTGCCGTTGCCGATGGCGATCAGGTCCACCGAGTGTTTGGCGCACAGGGCCGCAAGCACGGCGAGGGTCTGGTCCCACTTGTTGTGCGGCACGTGCGGGTAGACCGTGGCGTGATCGAGCATCTTGCCAGTGGCATCGACCACCGCGACCTTGCAGCCGGTGCGCAGGCCAGGGTCCAGGCCCAGGGTCGCACGCGGGCCGGCTGGGGCGGCCAGCAGCAAGTCATGCAGGTTGTGGGCGAATACGTTGATCGCCTCGGTTTCCGCGCCGTCGCGAAGCTCGCCCAGCAGGTCGGTTTCCAGGTGCGTGTAGAGCTTGACCTTCCAGGTCCAGCGCACCACTTCGCCCAGCCATTTGTCGGCCGGACGATTCTGGTTCTGGATGCCAAACTGCTGGCCGATCATGCCTTCGCACGGATGCATGGTGCCCGGCAGTTCTTCGCCGACCTTCAGCGCGGAGCTGAGAATGCCTTCGTTGCGACCACGGAAAATCGCCAGCGCGCGGTGCGACGGCATGCTTTTCAGGGGTTCATCGTGTTCGAAATAGTCGCGGAACTTGGCGCCTTCCTCTTCCTTGCCAGCAATCACGCGGGCACTGAGGGTGGCTTCCTGCTTCAGGTAGCTGCGCAGCTTGTCGAGCAAGCCGGCGTCTTCGGCGAAACGCTCCATCAGGATGTACTTGGCGCCTTCCAGGGCTGCCTTCACATCCGCCACGCCTTTTTCGGCGTCAATGAAACGGGCGGCTTCGCTGTCCGGGCTCAGGTTCGGGTCGTTGAACAGGCTGTCGGCCAACTCGCCGAGGCCGGCTTCGAGGGCAATCTGGCCCTTGGTGCGGCGCTTCTGTTTGTACGGCAGGTACAAGTCTTCGAGGCGGGTCTTGGTGTCGGCAAGCTTGATGTCGCGTTCCAGTTGCGGGGTCAGCTTGCCTTGTTCCTCGATGCTGGCGAGGATGCTGATGCGCCGTTCGTCGAGTTCTCGCAGGTAGCGCAAACGCTCTTCCAGGTGCCGCAGTTGGGTGTCATCGAGGCTGCCGGTGACTTCTTTCCGGTAACGGGCGATGAAGGGTACCGTGGAGCCTTCATCGAGTAGCGCGACGGCCGCTTCGACCTGTTGTGGGCGGACGCCGAGTTCCTCGGCGATGCGGCTGTTGATGCTGTCCATAAAACCACCTGACAAATTGTGAAAGCAGGCTCGCGGGCGCACGGATAAAGGCTCGGCGAGTCTGGTTGAGCGGCCTGGCCAGCACCGCTGCCTGGGTCAAAGGCAATCCATTGACCCGTGAAATCGAACAATGGCTGCGGTTGTCATAAAAAATAAAAAGACAAAACGGCAGCCCTGATCAGACGTTGCCTGACACAAAACGCCGCGCATTATAACCAGCGTTCCGCGCTTCGGGGGGCATTGCAGTCTGTAGGCACAATCGCCGGATTCGTGGCGCTGAAGGAAAAATCTGCTAACAATGCACACGGTGCGTATAACGGCAGCTACGCCATAATGCGCGCCGAGCTAAAAGGAGCATCTAATGAGCAGCAACGCACAAACTGCTGAAGGCGAAAAAATTCTGATTGTCGACGACGATCCCGGGCTGAGCAGCCTGTTGGAGCGTTTTTTCGTCAGCAAGGGCTACCGTGCCCGTACCGTTCCGAACACTGAGCAAATGGATCGCCTGCTGGGCCGCGAAGTGTTCAACCTGGTGGTGCTCGACCTGATGCTGCCCGGCGAAGACGGCTTGACCGCTTGCCGCCGGCTGCGCAGCGCGAACAACCAGATCCCGATCATCATGCTGACCGCCAAGGGTGATGAGCTGAGCCGCATCAAAGGCCTCGAACTGGGTGCCGATGATTACCTGGCCAAGCCTTTCAACCCTGACGAGTTGATGGCTCGCGTCAAAGCCGTACTGCGTCGCCAATCGGCACCCGTGCCGGGCGCGCCGGGCAGCGAAGACGAAAGCGTGACCTTCGGTGACTATGAACTGTCCCTCGCCACTCGCGAACTTAAACGCGGCGACGAAGTGCACATGCTCACCACCGGCGAATTCGCAGTGCTCAAGGCCTTGGTGATGAATGCTCGCCAGCCGTTGACCCGCGACAAGCTGATGAACCTGGCCCGTGGCCGCGAGTGGGACGCGCTGGAGCGCTCCATCGACGTGCAGATTTCCCGTCTGCGCCGGATGATCGAACCTGATCCGTCCAAACCGCGCTACATCCAGACCGTCTGGGGCGTGGGTTATGTGTTCGTGCCGGATGGCGCCGCGACCAAGTGACCGTTGATTTGTAGGAGCGGGTTGCCCGGTCACAGGTTTCAAGCCTGTATCGGGCGACTCGCGATCCGCAATCGTGCGAGCATCGCTCGCTCCTGCAAAGTGTGTAGCTGTCGTCTATGAAAACCCCCGTGTGGTTCCCCCAGAGTTTCTTCGCCCGCACCCTCTGGCTGGTGCTGATCGTCGTGCTGTTTTCCAAGGCGCTGACCCTGGTTTATCTGTTGATGAACGAGGACGTGTTGGTGGATCGGCAGTACAGCCACGGCGTCGCCCTGACGCTGCGCGCCTATTGGGCCGCTGATGAAGAGAACCGCGAAAAAATCGCCGATGCCGCGACCCTGATCCGGGTGGTGGGCGCTGGCGTGCCGGAAGGTGAACAGCATTGGCCGTACAGTGAAATCTACCAACGGCAGATGCAGGCGGAGCTGGGCGCCGACACCGAAGTGCGGCTGCGCATGCACTCTCCGCCGGCGCTGTGGGTTCGAGCGCCGAGCCTCGGGGATGGCTGGCTGAAAGTGCCGCTGTATCCGCATCCGCTGCGTGGGCAGAAAATCTGGAACGTCCTCGGCTGGTTCCTCGCCATCGGCTTGCTCTCCACCGCGTCGGCATGGATTTTCGTCAGTCAGCTCAACCAACCCTTGAAACGTCTGGTCTATGCCGCGCGGCAACTGGGCCAGGGTCGCAGCGTGCGCCTGCCGATCAGCGACACGCCGAGCGAAATGACCGAGGTGTATCGCGCGTTCAACCAGATGGCCGAAGACGTCGAGCAGGCCGGGCGCGAACGCGAGTTGATGCTCGCAGGCGTGTCCCACGACCTGCGGACGCCGCTGACGCGGCTGCGGCTATCCCTCGAACTGATGGGCGATCACAACGATCTGACCGACGACATGGTGCGCGACATCGAAGACATGGACGCGATCCTCGATCAGTTCCTGGCGTTTATCCGCGATGGCCGTGACGAGTCAGTGGAAGAAGTGGACTTGAGCGATCTGGTGCGTGAGGTCGCAGCGCCGTACAACCAGAGCGAAGAAAAAGTCCGCCTGCGCCTGGAACCGATCCAGCCGTTCCCGCTGCGCCGGGTGTCGATGAAGCGGCTGCTGAACAACCTGATTGGCAACGCCTTGAACCACGCCGGCAGCGATGTCGAAGTCGCGGCTTACGTGTCCGGTGACGTCAACGCGCCCTACGTGGTGCTGAGCGTCATGGACCGTGGGGCGGGTATCGATCCCTCAGAACTGGAAGCGATCTTCAATCCCTTCACCCGTGGCGACCGCGCCCGGGGCGGAAAAGGCACCGGGTTGGGTCTGGCGATCGTCAAGCGAATCGCCTCGATGCACGGCGGCAACGTGGAGCTGCGCAACCGCTCCGGCGGTGGGCTGGAAGCGCGGGTCAGATTGCCGTTGGGGTTGATGCTGCCAAGAGATGCGGTGTAACGCCCGCCTATTTCCAATGTGGCGAGGGAGCTTGCTCCCGCTGGAGGGCGGAGCACTCCCAAACAGTTTTAAGTGTTGGGGGCCGCTGCGCAGCCCAGCGGGAGCAAGCTCCCTCGCCACAGGTTTTAGCCCTTGCCTTTGGTCCGCGTCATATTCGGGCCGCCGTTCTTTTCCAGATGCTCGATGATGATCCCCGCCACGTTCTTGCCGGTGGTGGTCTCGATCCCTTCCAGGCCCGGTGACGAGTTCACTTCCATCACCAGTGGTCCGTGATTCGAGCGCAGGATATCCACACCCGCCACCGCCAGGCCCATGACCTTCGCCGCGCGCAATGCAGTCATGCGTTCTTCCGGGGTGATCTTGATCAGGCTGGCGCTGCCGCCACGGTGCAGGTTGGAGCGGAATTCCCCCGGTCTGGCCTGGCGCTTCATCGCGGCGATGACCTTGTCACCGACTACGAAGCAGCGAATGTCGGCACCGCCGGCCTCCTTGATGTACTCCTGGACCATGATGTTCTGCTTCAGGCCCATGAACGCTTCGATTACCGACTCTGCCGCCGTCGCGGTTTCGCACAGCACCACGCCGATGCCTTGGGTGCCTTCCAGCACCTTGATCACCAGCGGCGCGCCGTTGACCATGGCGATCAGGTCGGGAATATCATCCGGGGAGTGAGCGAACCCGGTCACCGGCAAGCCGATGCCGCGTCGGGACAGCAATTGCAACGAGCGTAACTTGTCCCGCGAACGCGCAATCGCTACCGACTCATTGAGCGGGAACACGCCCATCATTTCGAACTGGCGCAGCACCGCGCAGCCGTAGAACGTCACCGAAGCACCGATCCGCGGGATCACCGCATCAAAGCCTTCCAGGGGCTTGCCCCGGTAATGAATCTGCGGCTTGTGGCTGGCGATGTTCATGTAGGCGCGCAGGGTGTCGACTACCACCATCTCATGGCCTCGTTCGGTCCCCGCTTCAACCAGACGACGAGTGGAATACAAGCGCGGGTTCCGCGACAGCACAGCGATCTTCATGCAACACCTGTGGAAGAGGTAGATACCGGGAACACCGGCTTGTCTTGAACGTATTTGATGCCCGGATTGACCACCAGCTGGCCTTGGATCAGGGCTTTGGAACCGAGCAGCAGGCGATAGCGCATGGACTTGCGGCAGGCCAGGGTGAATTCGACCCGCCACACCCGATCACCGAGTGCCAGGGTGGTGCTGATCACGTAGCGCACCTGCGCATGACCGTTGGAGCTCTTGATGGTTTTCATGGTCACCAACGGTGCCTCGCAGCGTCGATGGCGCAATTGCACCACGGTGCCCAGGTGCGCGGTGAAACGCACCCAGGGTTCGCCGTCACGTTCGAATTGTTCGATGTCGGTGGCGTGCAGGCTTGAGGTACTGGCGCCGGTGTCGATTTTTGCCCGCAGGCCCGCCACCCCCAAATCCGGGAGCGCCACCCACTCGCGCAGACCGACAACGGTCAAATGGTCAAATGTCTTCAATAGGTATAAACCGGCGATTAACGCGTCCAGGCCTCGGGCGAGACCTGAGCCAACGCTTTGAATGCAGGTTTGGCGAACCAGTAACCCTGCATCAGAAAGACTCCACAGTCCGCCAGGAAATCCCGCTCTCCGGCGCTTTCGATGCCTTCGGCAATGACTGTAACGTTCAACTCCACACACATTGTGACAATCCCCCGCACGATCACCTGGCGAACACGATCGCGGTCGATATCGCGGATCAGCGCCATGTCGAGTTTGATCAGGTCCGGTTGGAAATCGGCCAGCAGATTGAGCCCCGAATAGCCGCTACCGAAATCGTCGATGGCGGTGAGGAAGCCGAATTCGCGGTATTCACGCAGAATATTGGTCAAATGGCGATAGTTATCTACGTGCTGGCTTTCAAGGGTTTCGAAAATCAGCCGGTTGATCGGGAAGTTGAATTTTTTCGCGGCTTCGAGGGTGCTGCGGATGCACAGCTCCGGGCGGTAAACCGCGTTGGGCATGAAGTTGATGGACAAGTGCGTCTGCATGCCCAGGGCCGCCGCGCCTTCGATGGCCCGCGTTCGGCATAACTGGTCAAAGCGGTAGCGATTCTCCTCGGTGACCTGATCCAGCACCGACAGCGCACCCTCGCCGCCGATGCCACGCACCAAGGCTTCGTGGGCGAAGATTGTGTGGTCGCGCAGGTCTACGATCGGTTGGTACGCGAAGGCGAAATCAAAACCCAGCGGCTCGCTTTGCTTACAGCCTTGGCAGCCATCCGGGCGCCCGGTCAAAGATGACGGAAATATAGTCACTCGAACTCTCCTTGCCGTTCCATCCGGCGATGCCAACATTCTATCTGGAGGGCCGAGTTCTTGCGCCCGACAGAAACGGTAGTACAGTTCCGACTATTGGCGGAACGAGGAATTCAAGTGACACAAAAAAGCGAAGAGGACGACAAGGTCCGTCTCGATAAGTGGTTGTGGGCGGCGCGGTTTTATAAAACGCGTGCCTTGGCCAAAGCGGCCATCGAGAGCGGCAAAGTGCATTGCCGTGGCGAGCGCTGCAAGCCAGGCAAGGAGCCGCGCATTGGCGATGAGTTTGTGATTCGCATGGGCTTCGAGGAGAAGACCGTGGTAGTCCAGGCGCTGTCAATCGTGCGTCGCGGCGCGCCCGAGGCGCAGACGCTGTATGCCGAAACCGAGGTCAGCGTCGCCAGGCGCGAGAACGCGGCTGCGCAACGCAAGGCCGGCGCCTTGGGTGTGAGCACCGACGGCAAGCCCAGCAAAAAGCAGCGGCGGGATCTGTTTAAATTTCGTGGGAACAGCAGCAGCGAATAAGCCATCGCTGCCGACCGTTCCTATCCCAGGCAAGTGAACGGTTCCACGTCAAAACTCGCGCACCACGCTCATTGCTCCGACCAACGGCCATTTCACCAACAAGCGAAACAGTGGTGCGGTCACCCGCAGGAAAAATACCGACACGTGATGGGCGTAAGGCGTGTAGAAACCCCAACCCAGCGCCCACACCGCGAGCAGTACGCCGCCGATGTAATCGTCCTGGCCCCAATGGGCGCCCGCCACCAGGCGCGGCATCATAAACAGCAGGGCCAAGCCCCAGACAATTGCGAACTGCGCGGCACTGCGGGCAAACACGCCCATGAACAGCGCCCAGATCAGCAGCACCGAGGCATGGTCGCCGGGGAAGCTTTGGCTGGAGCGGTCCTTCAACTCCCAAGTCTTTTCCAAGCCTGGGAAGTAGTCGCTCAAATGCACCGCGCCGTCGATTACCATCGATGGGCTGCTGTGTTGCCAGTTCATGTAGTCGGCGAACTTGGAGAACAGCATGCGGATAAGCAACATCAACAACAGGATCGCGACAAACCCGAAAAACCCCCGGCGCACGTCGCTCGCGAGGAACACCCAGTCCCCCTTGATAAGTAATGTCAGCAGAATCACGCCGACGACCGCATCGAACGGACGCAGACTTGCAATTGCCCAGATGTGTAGCCATATGGGGTTATTGGCCAGTGGCGCGTTGAGCCGATGAAACAGCCACTCGTCGAAAATCATGCACAGCATCTGGCCCGTGGGCCATAACCAGAACGCCAGCAACGCCACAGGCACTATGTTGCATATAACCAGGCGGCCGAGGTTCCACCTTGCTTGGAACAGCCCCGGATTGTTCATAAACTGCCTCCCACGGCATGAGGGTGCGCACCAAAACGGTGCTGCGAAGGCGCGATTTTCATGTTTTGTAACCATTTTGTCATTACTTCAGATACCCAGACCTATGACTGATCTCCCGGATTCCGACTACACCCAACGCTTCATTTTCGATGACAGCGACACCCGCGGCGAACTGGTTGCGTTGGAGCGGAGCTACGCCGAAGTCCTCGCCAAGCACCCGTACCCGGAGCCGGTGGCGCAACTGCTCGGTGAGTTAATGGCCGCCGCTTCGTTGCTGGTGGGCACGCTGAAGTTCGACGGTTTGCTGATTCTGCAGGCGCGCTCCGACGGTCCAATTCCGCTGCTGATGATCGAGTGCTCCAGCGAGCGCGAGATCCGTGGCCTGGCCCGCTACGAGGCTGACCGGATTGCTCCGGATGCAACACTCGCCGACCTGATGCCCAACGGCGTTCTGGCGCTGACCATCGATCCGACCCAGGGCCAGCGTTATCAGGGCATCGTCGACCTCGACGGCGAAACCCTGTCGGATTGCTTCACCAATTATTTCGTCATGTCGCAGCAAGTCGGCACACGCTTCTGGCTGTATGCCGATGGCCGTCGCGCCCGTGGCCTGCTGTTGCAGCAGTTGCCCGCTGATCGCCTCAAGGACGAAGAAGACCGCGCCGCCAGTTGGCAGCACATCACCGCGCTGGCCAGCACCCTGACCGCCGATGAATTGCTGAGCCTGGACAACGAAACCGTGCTGCATCGCCTTTACCACGAAGAGCAAGTGCGCCTGTTCGACGCACAGAAGTTGCGCTTCCGCTGCAGTTGCTCGCGCGAACGATCGGCCAATGCGCTGGTCAGTTTGGGCCTGGAAGATGCGCAGGCGCTGGTCATCGAACACGGTGGCAACATCGAGATCGACTGCCAGTTCTGCAACCAGCGCTACCTGTTCGATGCGGCCGACATCACCCAATTGTTCTCCGGAGCAGGGGTTGAG
Organism: Pseudomonas rhizozeae; assembly: GCF_031583775.1. NCBI lineage: Bacteria > Pseudomonadati > Pseudomonadota > Gammaproteobacteria > Pseudomonadales > Pseudomonadaceae > Pseudomonas > Pseudomonas rhizozeae. The sequence continues at coordinate 122,870 of NZ_JAVLSB010000049.1, read as the reverse complement.
ACGCCGTCAGATACCCGTCACTAAAACGGTTCAGCGCAGGTAAATTCACTGGTATGTGCCGGAATAACGCCGTTTCGACGGGAGGCCTCTACTCTTTTTGGGCGTTTCTGGCATAATCCGGCCCACTTTTTGTCGCGGTAGTAGTGCACGACTTTCTACTACAAAACGTTTGGAGCACACTCGGCCACTGGCCGACGGGGAATCTCATGACGCAAGCCAATAACGCCGTGTACACCGATCTGAGTGTTGATGATCTGGTCAAAGAAGCCCTGAATCGCGGTGAAGGCGAGCTTGCCGATACCGGCGCGCTGGTGGTCCGTACCGGTCACCGTACCGGTCGCTCGCCCGTTGACCGTTTCATCGTTGAAGAACCATCCACCCAGGACGCTATCGCCTGGGGTCCGATCAACCGCAAGTTCCCAGCCGACAAGTTCGACGCCCTGTGGGACCGTGTTGAAGCGTTCAACAACGCCCAAGAGCATTTCGTATCCCACGTCCATGTAGGTGCGTCCGCTGACCACTACCTCGCCGTGAAAATGACCACCCAGACTGCCTGGCAGAATCTGTTCGGTCGTTGCCTGTTCATCAACCCGGCCCAGTACAACCCGGCTGGCCGTGAAGAATGGCAAGTGCTCAACGTTGCCAACTTCGAATGTGTACCTGAGCGTGACGGCACCAACTCCGATGGTTGCGTGATCCTCAACTTCGCCCAGAAGAAAGTGCTGATCGCCGGCATGCGTTACGCCGGTGAAATGAAGAAAGCGATGTTCTCGGTGCAGAACTTCCTGCTGCCAGCCGCCGACGTACTGCCAATGCACTGCGCTGCCAACATCGGCGAAGCGGGCGACGTGACCCTGTTCTTCGGTCTGTCCGGCACCGGCAAAACCACCCTGTCCGCTGATGAAAGCCGTTACCTGATCGGTGACGACGAGCACGGCTGGGGCGAGGGCGTGGTGTTCAACATCGAAGGCGGTTGCTACGCCAAATGCATCGACTTGTCCGAGAAGAACGAGCCGGTCATCTGGAAAGCCATCAAGCATGGCGCCGTACTGGAAAACGTGGTCATCGACGACGCCAAGCACGCCGACTACGCCGATGTCAGCCTGACCCAGAACAGCCGCGCAGCCTACCCGCTGGAACACGTGGCCAAGCGCTCCGAGAAAAACCTCGGTGGCGAGCCCAACGCGGTGATCTTCCTGACCTGCGACCTGACCGGGGTGCTGCCACCGGTGTCGATCCTCAGCGAAGAACAAGCGGCCTACCACTTCCTGTCCGGCTACACCGCACTCGTGGGCTCGACCGAAATGGGCTCCGGCGGCGGCATCAAGTCGACCTTCTCCACCTGCTTCGGCGCACCGTTCTTCCCGCGTCCGGCCGGCGAATACGCTGAACTGCTGATCAAACGCATCCGAGGCTTCGGCTCCAAGGTTTACCTGGTCAACACCGGCTGGACCGGCGGCAGCTACGGCGTCGGCAAACGCTTCAACATCCCGACCACTCGCGGCGTGATCGCAGCGATCCAGAGCGGCGCGTTGATCGGTGCAGAAACCGAACACCTCGACACCATCAACCTCGACGTGCCACTGGCCGTACCGGGCGTTGAAACCGGCCTGTTGAACCCACGTAACACCTGGGCCGACAAAGCCGCCTACGACGAAGCGGCGAAAGCACTGGCTGGGTTGTTCGTTGAGAACTTCAAAAAGTTCGACGTGAGCGACGCGATCAAGGCTGCAGGGCCGAAGTTGTAACAGTGGTCTGAGGTCATGAGAAAGCCGCCCTTGTAGGGCGGCTTTTTTGTGGGTGTCTGGCCATCAACGACTCGACAGTTGGAATGCAGGCGCCATCCTCTCCTGCTCTCGCCTCGACAATCCCAGCGCTCCTGCCAGGGTCGGCCATTGGCTGACAGCGATTTGAAAGCGTTCGATGATCTCCTCCGTGTCTTCACGACTGACACGAAAATATTCCGCGACCTCACGAGCAAGCTCAAGATCCAACGCATTGTCAGCATCGGTGATGTTCAGCTTCAAGCCATCGGCGTGCGCCACGGGATTCATATCGTATGCAGCCGACAAGCGCCAGCCGCGGCCGGGATCGAGGATAAAGCCGTGGTTGCGCAGGTGGTCATCCGTGTTCGAGATCAGAATGTTGAACACGATTCGCGACCATAGCTCGCGCAGGTCTGCGTTGGGTTCAGATCCGTGCCTGGTCAGCACTTGAGCAAGCTCAAGGTAACTGGCACCGACCGACGCATCGTCGCCGTCCACTCGGTCCGTCATGGTCATGGCGGAAGCAAAATGCAGCCGGCCGCCGGTGGAAGTGCGGTCGAAACGCTTGACCATGAAACAGTGATGATCACTGGAAAAACGACGAGCGAGGCCAGTAGCCACCCGCAGTTCGCAATTCTTTGCTAACGCATTCACCAGCATTTCCCAACCGCCAACGTCGTATTCATCGCGGGTGCTGGGAAACTTTGCGATCCACAAATGCCCGTGCTCGTCCGCCACACTGGCCTTGGGACGAGCACCGCCCAGTGAGCCGCCGGGTGCGATCAGCATTCTCAGCCACTCGCGCCCGTCGGGAGCGGTGTTGTCTGGATCTTGCTCCAGGGCTCGGCTGGCCGCTTCCAACGCTCGTAATTCAACGAAGGGTGGCGCTGCCATTCCGTCGCGATCATCCAGGAAATTTCCTTCGTCATTGAGCTTGTAGCGGATGGCCCCGACCCGGTAAGCGTCATGAACGCCCAAGAGGAAGTCGAACTCGTACAAGCGGGCGCCAGCGGGTGCGAAACCCTCTCGGATGTCTCGCTCGAGTCGCCGCTTCATCAGCAATTGGCCCCAGCGATCAGGGCTGGAGTCGGCAAAGACGCCAAACCGATTCTGATGGTTACCCGGGAACTGCCGGCCTTCGAAAAGCCCGATGCGCGGGTCGAGTGTAGTGAAGTTCAGTTCCGGATCAGCCAGCGCCGCCGGGTCGTACTCAAACTCAAAAACGTTTGCAGCCCTTGTCGTTCTGACATGCAGGAAACCGAGACGTCTGGGACCCTTTAGAGACTCCCAGTCGGCATACACGGCAATCAGTGTCATTGTTCATCCGTCCGTAGATTTCATGCGTTTGGTTTTGATCAGCAGATTTGAAAGCGACTCGGTGTTGATAGGGTAATCCGACGGCAGGGCCGGATTTGCATCAGATAGCTCCAGCACGCTGGGTTGCCGGGCTCCGGTGGCGGGCGTGACTTTTGCCGAGGATCTGTTGCGTGTGCGCTGGCGCTTTGGCGGCGCGTTTTTCCCTGTGAGCTGCGCATCTTGCAGTTGCCGTCCCAATTCATCGACGGCCGCCAGTTGGGTCAAGTCTTTCTCGAGCCCCAGTACCTGCATCACAGATACGTAAGCACCCACGGTGACGCCTGATCCACCTGACTCTATAGATCGTAACGTGGTCAGCGACATACCGGCCCGCTCTGCCACCTGCTTTGCCGTGAGCTTGCGGCGCAATCTTGCCAGTTTGAGGCGCTCCCCCAAATCAAACAGCAACCTGGAGGTGGTGGGTAGAAGAGGCGCAGTTTTCTTGGCCATGTACCATTATTCCTTCATTTCTGGCGTTTTACTGCCAGAATAATAGCACTTATCCATAAGCCTGCTTATGCGAAAAGGATGGAGGCGTTCAACAGGCGGTAAAAATATAAGTCCCATTATTCCAGTCGAAAACTGCTCAAACTGCCAGAATAACGCTACTTATGGAAAGAGCGTTGCTCTCAACCCCTCTAACTCCCGCGTATCCCAGCGCTGTGCCTTCACCGCTCGATACAGCATGCCAATCGTCAACGGCACTTTATCCCCACGTCCCTTGGCTCTACGTTTCTGAAACACATCAAACCCTTCGGGCTGGAAATATCGATAGGCGTCGTAATCCACGAAGTCGATGCCGAATTGTTCCTCCAGCGACTCCATCAAGTGCCGCGCGTCCGAGCCGTCGCACCCCAGGTCAACATTGATCGAGGTGTCGAGGCTGATGGTTTTGCGCTCAGGCAGACCAAGTTCTTCGTGCAGCAACTGCATGAGCAGGTGCATGGCGTGGTCGTCGGGGAAGTTGGGGGCGAGGTTCATGGTGCTTCTTCCATAAGAGTCATGCCCAGGCGGCAGAGTCTGATTTTGCGGAAAGTTTAAAGCCGAATCGGCTGTCATCGGAAATGAAGAAGGATCACACGGCAGCTTCAGATTAAACCTACAAGCGAGTCCGCGAACCCTCGGTAATGTCCATTCTCGGCTTGTGCCGAGCGTTGGATTGGCGACCGAGAGAGACGCATGAGCAGGAGCAAGGGCGGAACCATGATTTTTACGGTGATGGGTTTTCATCCAGGTAAGGATGAATTGGCATTCGAAAAGCACATAAGTCTGTCCGTAAGGGAGTTGGGTACAGTAATGCAATGGACGGACGAGCATGCGCATGTCGGTGCGGATTTTCGGCTGACGGAGAAGCAGGTAGCTGAAATTGGGCGTTTGGCCGTGATGTTTTTTCCGCAAGGATTGGATTTTTATCTAACGTCCTCTGAGTGAGGAGTGTCCGATCATTCCCACGGATGGGAGCGATCGGACTAACGAAAGAGAGTCAGGCCGGAGCTTTCCAATCCAGCATTTGCTGCTGCGCGACCTGCATCAGGTCGCAGCCGTCTTGCGTCAGCAGGTACAGAGCGTGGGTGATGTGGGGGATGTCTTGCACGTCGCCGTGTTTGAAGCATTGGCAATACAGGGTTTGCAGCAGGTTGCTGGAGGCGCGGATGCGTTGGACCGCGGCTTCGAGGATGTCTTGCGGGTCGGCTTGGGTGTCGATGAGCAGCGGATGGGATTCGGTGAGTACGGTTTGCAGTGGGCGGTAGCGCGAGTGGATCGGTTTGAAAGTAGTCATTGAAGTTTGCTCTCTTATATTTGAGGACCACTGCCACCGTGACCAAGCGATGGAGGCGGACTGTATTTGGGTTGGTCAACCTGGGAAGAGATCACCCTGGCACGCCGAGGCGTCCCAAACACAGCCGCCATAGAGCATGCCGCACATAAGAAGGCGGCAAAGCATACAAGGGTGTGCATAAGTTCTCTCTCATTTTCAGGTGACCAAGCCCGAATCGCTGAATTTGCAGCGATGGTCAGGACTATAGGTGTGAGCGGTCAGGTTGCGATAGCCGATAAAGCGTCTGCGGTTGTAGGAACGGGATGAAGGTTTGATAGGCCGTTGCGCACTGGACCGCATCCCACGTTTTTTGCTCTCGAGGACTATGACCTTCGGGTTGTGCCGCCGCAATACAGCCCAAATGGACGGGTTTTGTAGGGCATTTTTGCCCGTTGGAGGACACGGCCTACGCTGTTTGGAAAATGCGTTTCGGCAAGTTTCCAAGTGCTGATTTCCTACGCGCTCGACGGCGGATGGAGTCGACTCCTAGGGCAGGATTGCGCCGGAATGCGTAGGGCATTTCTGTAGGTCGAATGTCGACCCGACGATCGGATTCGCGGTCAAGCCGCTCCCACCGTGTGCGGTGAGATATTCTTTCGCGCCCAATAAGCGTGGGAGCGGCGTTGGTCATCGGATCTCGCGATACGCCCCGTTGTCGAACGCGACTTTCGCCGCCAGCCCGGCCGCAGGCACGAACGGCGCGTTTTTCACGGCGCTGAACGGCATGCCCTTGTTGCCTAGCGACACCGAGCGCTCGCCTTGGTCGAGCTCAGTAAAGTAAGTGTAGGAACACCGGTGCATCGCCTCGTAGCTTCCCTGGGCGCGGGCCATGGCGGCGTGCAGGTTCTGCAGGTCAGCGTTGCTCAAGTTGAGGGTTTTGTTCAGCGGGACGCCCCATCGCCGCAGGCACACTTCGGCAAAGTGACGAACGATCACACCCGGTTCGGCCAGGACTTTCGGGCCGCTGACACCGTTCGCCGACGCGTTGCCGACCAGGGTGCCGTGGCGCCCGGGCATCGGGTAGACGTGGGTCTTGGTGTTGGCGGCTGTTTCCGGGATCACGCAGCAGAAACCTTTCGAACGTTCGTCTTTGGCATAAAACGCCACATACTCTTTGACGTTTCTATTGAGTTTGACTTTATCGTTTTGAAAGTTAGAAATGCCCGGCACCGGGTCAATCGCGAAAATATTAACGGGGATATGCCGAAGTTGAATATCGTTGTTGAGTTCATTGGCCAGCATATGGCAACTGATTCCGCCTCGGCTCCAGCCCACCAAATTGATCTGCGTGGGAATAACACCGTCCTTGCGGAAAGTTTTGATAATTTGCTCTTGTAACTTTTGTTGAGTGACCGTGCGATCGCCGTAGTTGTACTTGCGCCAGAACCACGAGCCTTCAACGATCACGTCCTCAATAGGAATGCCCGCCGCTTTCAGGCGGTTGTATTCCGCTTCGGTCAGTTTCTCGCGCTGCCAGTCGCACTGGCCCTTGGCGATATTGATCGCGTGCCGGACATTTTCCTGCCAACCCTTGCCGAACAAGGTTCCGCTGAGGCCGTAGTCCTCGGATTTGGTGAATAGTTCGTCGGCTTGCAGGTTGCCGGTGCCAGGGCCATCGACCACGATCCACTCGGCAAACTCACGACCGGCGTGATGGGACGCCAACGTAGACACCAGTTCACCATTCCAATAGTTGGGATTGCTGTTATCAAACTTTGTCGCACCGGTGCCGCAGAAAAATACCGTTAATACCGTCATGTGAATAAACTCTAATAATGGAAAAGAGTTTGTACGGTAGTGTTATTTCTCAGGCTGGAAAAGTTGGCAAGTGTTACTTGCTTTTTGAATGAGTGATTGTAAATTTGTTCGCTGTTTTTTACTTGTGGCAGACTGAATTTATTATTCGCGAAAACCGGCTTTCGCAATATGCCGGCGTCAATAGCTGTATCATCCGGTATCGTTTTCCTAAGGACCTTTTCTCGACGCGCCGCGTTGTCCCGCTAGGCTTGGGGCACAGCATGCGTCAAAGGAGTGACCGCTTATGCACAACACCCTGGAACAGGTTTTTGGTTATCCACAGTTTCGGCCCGGCCAGGAGGCAGCGGTCAGCGCCGTGCTCGCCGGGCGTTCGGCGGCGGCGATTTTTCCCACTGGTTCCGGCAAGTCGCTGTGCTACCAATTGTCAGCGGTGTTGTTGCCGCACCTGACGCTGGTGGTCTCGCCGCTGCTGGCGCTGATGCAAGACCAATTGGCCTTCCTCGAGCGCCATGGCATCGCTGCCGGCAGCATCGATTCGGCGCAAAGCCGTGACGACGCCAATGCAGTCATGGCGCGGGCTCGCCGTGGTGAATTGAAGATCTTGATGATCTCGGTTGAGCGCTTGAAGAACGAACGCTTCCGCCACTTCCTCCAGCAAGTACCGATCTCGCTGCTGGTGGTGGACGAGGCGCACTGTATATCTGAATGGGGCCATAACTTCCGCCCGGATTACCTCAAGCTGCCGGACTACCAACGGCAGTTCAACATCCCCCAGGCGTTGCTGCTGACGGCCACCGCGACGCCGAAAGTGATTGCCGACATGCAGGCCAAATTCGCCATCGCCGCCGATGACGTGGTGACCACCGGTTTCTATCGGCCGAACCTGAACTTGCTGGTCGAACCCGTGCGCGGTCACGATAAACGCCGCCGTTTGGTGGAGTGGATGGGCGCGCGCGCGGGGCAGCCCAGCATCGTCTACGTGACCTTGCAGAAAACCGCCGAGCAGATCGCCCAGCACTTGAGCCAGAACGGCTTGCCGGCCGAGGCCTATCACGCCGGGCTGCCTCACGAGCAACGCGAATCGATCCAGAAGCGGTTCATGGCCGGCCAGGCCAATTGCATCGTTGCAACCATTGCCTTCGGCATGGGCATCGACAAAAGCGACATCCGCAACGTGGTGCATTTCGACCTGCCCAAATCCATCGAAAATTACAGCCAGGAGATTGGTCGTGCCGGGCGTGATGGGCAGCCGTCCGACTGCCTGGTGCTGGCCAACCGCGACAGCCTCAACGTGCTCGAGAACTTCGTCTACGGCGATACCCCGGAACTCGATGGCATCCGCTGTGTGCTCGACGAACTGCAAGCGTCTGCGCCGCAAGGGCAGTGGGAATTTCTGCTAGGGCCCTTGGCCGACCAGAGCAATATCCGCCAGTTGCCGCTCAAGACGTTGCTGGTGCAACTGGAACTGCGGCGATTGATCGCCCCGCGTTACGCGTATTACGCCGAGTACCGCTTCAAGTACTTGCTGGAGCCGGATGCCCTGCTGGCGCAGTTTGAGGGCGAGCGACAGGACTTTGTCGCGGCGATCATCCGCACCTCGACTCGCGCCCGTGCCTGGGCCACGGTGAATTTCGACGCGCTTTATCAACAGCATCACGCCGAGCGCAGTCGGGTGGTGAAGGCGCTGGATTACTTTCAGGAAAAAGGCTGGATAGAACTCGAGAGCAAACAGATGACCGAGGTTTACACGGTGCTGGACGGTAACTTCGATAGCGGCGCTCTGGCTGCGGAGTTGCACGCTGGCTTCACGGCGCATGAACGCGGCGAAGTGGCGCGCATCCACGCGATGCTCGACCTGTTTGCCACCGACCGATGCCTGGGCTATCGCCTGGCCGAATATTTTGGCGATGACAATGCGCCCCAACGCTGCGGCCATTGCTCGGTCTGCCACGGCCAGATCGCGCGCCTGCCGCCACCGCCAGCGCTGCCAGCGCTTGTGGATAAAAATTTCGAAGCTTTATGTGGCGACTTTATCCACAAGCACCAGCACCACACGGGTACGTCGCCTTCGGCAGAACGCCTCACACGATTCCTCTGCGGAATCTCAGTGCCGATCTTCACCAAGCTCAAGGCCCGAGCGACGCACGGGTTTGGCGCGTTGGAGGATTATCCGTATGCCGAGGTGCGGGGGTGGGCGCAGTCGCATATGTACGCATGAATTAGCCCGAAAAAATGCACGCGTACTTCTCTGGACCGGTGCGAGACCCCTTTGGGACCATCCTATGGTTAAGGCTCCCCATAAGCCTCTGCAAGCAACGCCTGAGCGTGCTGTTCAAGAAAATCGAAAACTTCCTCTTGGATCATGTTTTGGTATTGCTTTCGACGGCCTTTGGACACAACTCCGTTTTGATCCAAGCACTGCATGACCAGTCGCGCTAACAAGGGGCCTCGAACGTCATAGTGTTCGTTGACGATTTTGACGAGCGTATCGAACCGCTGCAGAAAGTCGGTTTCAACTTTCAGTTCGACTTCCAGGGCCCGCTTTGCCATTTCCAAGGTAAAGGCTACGCATTCGGTGGCGTCCCAATATCGGTAGATACTTGAATTGCCAGTGAACTTGAATGTCATGGTTTCTGCATTGATCCATCGCACGTCCCAGAAGTCTCGTGCGGGTTTCGAAAAGCTTTGCAAGGCTTGCAGGTACCGTGCTTCTTCACGTTTCATTGCCACTGAAACAGGTAACAACAGGCCATTTTCAAGGGCGCCACTACGGCACAACGCAAGGTGGATCAGGAACCGCGACAGGCGCCCGTTGCCATCCATGAAAGGGTGCAGAAACACAAAGCCGAACGAAGCGACAGCGGCTGCCACGAGTGGATCGAGTTGTTCTGGCGCCGTGTTTGCGAACGCCATCAACTGCTCCATGAGCTCCCGGCACAGAGCCGGGTCGGGCGGTACGTAGGTGACCCCGGCAGACCCTCGCAGCGCGTTACTCAAGTGGTTTTGTTCGTGCCTGAAAGCTACCGCCAGATCGTAGGGATTTGAGATCGCGCTGTTTTGCAGCGCGACCAGATATTCTTCAGTGAGAGGCTTTCGTTCATGCGCTTGTCTCAGCAATTGTATGAATCGCTGAGATTTCTGCTCGCTGGGCGCTTCTTTTTCGATCGCGAATGAGTTTTCAGTTTCACTCAGGTACGCCCAGTTGATAGCCCGATCCATCATCTCCTTGGGCAAAGAGTCGATGAACGTTTTCGAGCGGTTGAGTACGTTGTAATCCAGCAGAGACTGGATTTCTTCAGTACGTTCGACTGTGGCGCAGTACTGCAGTGTTCCGAGTCCGTTGAAGTCCACTCGCCAGCGTGTGTTTCTGATAGCGGGGCCGGTGACGTAACTTTCTGGATCAAACAAAAACGTCGCGCTGCCGCGTGGGTTGTCTGCGTAGTCCAGCAGCCGCCCTGAAAAGAACTCCCATAGAAAACAAATCTTGCGCAAGTAGGCGCTGCTTGGCGATTCCTGAATGGCGGTGACAAGGGTCTGTCCATCAATGGCTGGCAGGGCTTGGGCAAGAATCGAGAGATTGACGCCTTCATGCTTCAGCGCAAACATGATGTGTGCGAGAAAGTCATGTTCAGCAGGCGCCAGATTGGGTGGTACAGACAGAGCACCGCCTGTTTTCTCCACCCGAGTGACGGGTTTAACCATTGCTGGCCGCTTCACCGCGATAGCCTTCAAACCCATTGCATCCAGCAAATAGGCATATCCCACTTTGTTTCCCATCTCAACGACTCCCTTCAGGCCAAATTTTTTTTACCACGGCAGGATTTTTTTTAAAACCGCTAATTTCTACTAGAAAATTTTTACGAGCGGCCCAGTCGCATCCATCCCCTGAATGTCCCCCATCACACGAATAAATTTCAAAAACCAGGCGGGCCTGACTAAGGTGATCGCTGTCTTCGGATCGCCAACAAGAGAGCTAACGATGAGCCAGACATCCTTCGATATCCAACGCGCGGCGGTGATCGGTGCCGGCACCATGGGCCGGGGCATTGTGATGTGCCTGGCCAATGCGGGCGTGCCGGTGCAGTGGGTCGACAATAATCCGCAGATGCTTGAACAAGCCTTGGTTGCGGTGGCCGAGACCTACGCGCATAACGTGCGGCAGGGGCGCATCGATCAGGCCGAGGCGGATGCGCGGATCGCGCGGGTGAGGGTGGCGGCGGATTACGCGGCGATTCGTGACGTCGATCTGGTGATCGAAGCGGTGTACGAGAACCTTGAGCTAAAGCAGCGGATCTTCCGTGAGCTGGATGGCGTGTTGAAGCCGGGGGCGATTTTGGCCAGCAACACCTCGGAGCTGGACATCGATGCCATTGCCGCCGTCACCCAGCGGCCGCAGCAGGTGCTGGGTCTGCATTTCTTCAGCCCGGCGCACATCATGAAGTTGCTGGAAGTGGTGCGCGGTGCGCAGACCGCCCCGGCGGTGCTCGATGCGGCGCTGGCCCTGGGCACGCGCATGGGCAAGGTCAGCGTGGTGGCCGGCAACTGCCGGGGCTTCATCGGCAACCGCATGCTCAATACCTACGTGCTGGAGGCACGCAAGATGCTGCTGGAAGGCGCTTATCCGCAGCAGGTGGACGCCGCGCTGCAAGCCTTCGGTTTCGCCATGGGGCCGTTCCGTATGTTTGATGTGGTCGGCATCGACCTGCAATGGCGGGCGCGAGAACTGGCAGGCGAGGGCCAGGATGCGCCTGAGGTGCAGGTGGATAATCGTCTGTGTGAACTCGGACGCTTTGGCCAGAAGAGCGGCAACGGCTATTACCATTACGAGCCTGGCAGCCGTCAGGCCGAACATGATCCCGAAGTCGATGCGCTGGTGCTGAGCGTCAGCGAGGGACTGGGTTTCCATCGTCGGGAGATCGGCCCCGAGGAAATTCTTGAGCGCTGCCTGCTGGCGTTGGTGAATGAAGGCGCGAAAATCCTCGAGGAAGGGATCGCCGGTTCGTCCCACGATATCGACCGGGTCTACCTCAACGGCTACGGCTTCCCGGCGGATAAGGGCGGACCGATGGCGTGGGCGGATCAGCAAGGGCTGGCCGAGATCCATCGGCGACTGCTGGACCTTGAGACCCGTCAGGGCGATCACTGGGCACCGGCCCGTTTGATCAACGAACTGGCGGCGCAGGGCAAAGGGTTCGCCGCATGAACCAGCGCAGCGACTACCGCCACTTCCAACCGATCACCACGCGTTGGCATGACAACGACGCCTACGGTCATGTCAACAACGTGACCTATTACAGCTTCTTCGACACGGCGGTGAACACCTATCTGATCCAGGTCGGTGGGCTGGATATTCATGACGGCGAGGTAGTGGGTTTCGTCGTGAGTTCATCTTGCGATTACTTCGCGTCCATCGCGTTTCCCGAGCGGATCGAGATCGGTTTGCGCGTCGGCAAACTGGGCAACAGTTCGGTGCAGTACGAGTTGGCGGTGTTCAAGATAGGCGAAGACGATGCCTGCGCGGCGGGGCGGTTTGTGCACGTCTTCGTTGATCGGGCGAGCAATCAGCCAGTGCCGATCCCGCCTGGATTGCGCAGCGCGATGGAGCGACTGGTCGTCGAGTAGGCAAAAAAAATCGCAGCTCGGGGGCGCTGCGATTTTTTGTTCAAGCGTGACTGCTGGAGGGATCAGGCCTCAGCGGTGACGGTAATACTTGTGATGCTTGCGATGACCGTAGTGGTGACCGCGATCACGGCGATGATCGTCGCGGTAGTAGCGGCGGTTGTCGCGGCTGTGGCGATCGTCGTCATCGCTCTTGTTGCCCATGTAGTTGCCCAGTGCGCCGCCTGCGCCACCACCGGCTGCGGAGCCGATCAGGCTGCCGGTGCTGCCCCCAAGGCTGCGACCGACCACGTTACCGCCGGCTGCGCCCAACGCACCGCCAATGGCCGCTTCGCCACGGCTGCGTTTGTCTGCGCCGACCGCACTACCACCTGCGCCGCCCAGGGCCGCGCCAATGGTGGAACCGGTGTTACCGCCCAGCGATTGACCGACGACCGAGCCAAGAACCCCGCCCAATGCGCCGCCCACGCCTGCTTCGGTGGTGCCTCCGGCAGAAGCGAAGCCACTGACCAGGCCAAGGGACAACAAGAGAATCGAGGAGAACTTCATAGAGGAGCCTCAAAGGGATGACGGCGCGATCCTGACGCTTGTAGCGTTGGGCTTACAATCGAAATCCGACGAGTAACACGACTTGTACACAATTCCCTAAGTTATTGTTTTGCGGTTGGAACTTAAGGTTTTTTAGCAGGTCTTTTACTACTTCGCATAGGCCGTTTTCATAGGAAAACGGCCTTTTTTGTGGGCGGAGGAAAAGTGTCAGCAACGGAAAATTGGGTGAGTGTGCTGACGCTTTCGCGAGCAGGCTCACTCCCACCGTGGTTTTGCATTACGCACAACTCCAATGTGGGAGCGAGCCTGCTCGCGAAGACACTTGACCGGTTAAAACATTAGGCCGACTTGGCCATGATCAACCCGCTCTCACTCGCCGCTTCCAGACGGATCGCGACGAATTTCGAGGTTGGCGTGTGGCTGCCGTCCCCAGTACTTTCCAGCGGCACCAATGGGTTGACCTCTGGGTAATACGCCGCTGCCTGCCCGGCCGGGATATCGAATGCCAGCAAGGTGAAGCCCTTGACCCGACGCTCGCGGCCATCGTCCCAGATCGACACGATGTCAGCCTTCTGACCCGGCTTGAAGCCCAGGCGAATGATGTCGGCTTCGTTGGCGAACAGCACGTCACGCTGGCCCTTGACCCCACGATAGCGGTCGTCGAGGCCATAAATGGTGGTGTTGTACTGATCGTGGGAGCGCATCGACTGCATGATCAGGTCCGGCAGTACGCCCGTAGCCCGAGTGCGCTCATGCACCAAATCTTTAGGCAACACGTTCGGACGGAAATTGGCCCGGCCCGACGGCGTGTTCCACTTGCGTGCGCCGGCGCTGTTGCCCAGGTAGAAACCGCCCGGGTTCTTGATCTTCTCGTTGAAGTCCTTGAAGGCCGGGATGGTGTCGGCGATCAGGTCGCGAATGCGGCTGTAGTCGGCCACCAGCCAGTTCCAGTCCACCGGTGTGCTGCCCAGCGTCGCAGCGGCGATACCGGCGAGGATGGCTGGCTCGGAGCGCATCTGGTTCGACAGCGGCTGCAATTGACCGTTGGAGGCATGCACCATGCTGAACGAGTCTTCCACGGTGACCGCTTGCGGGCCTTCGGTCTGGATATCGATGTCGGTACGGCCCAGGCACGGCAGGATCAGCGCGTCTTTGCCGTGCGCCAGGTGACTGCGGTTGAGCTTGGTGCTGATCTGCACGGTCAGGTCGCAATTTTTCAGGGCGGCAAAGGTGCGATGGCTGTCCGGGGTCGCTTGGGCGAAGTTGCCGCCCAACGCGATAAAGACCTTCGCCCGGCCTTCGGCCATGGCGTGAATCGCTTCCACCACGTTGTGGCCGTTGTCGCGCGGCACCTTGAACTGGAAGCGACGCTCCAGGGAATCGAGGAACGCCACCGGCGGACGCTCGTTAATGCCCATGGTGCGGTCGCCCTGCACGTTACTGTGGCCACGCACCGGGCACAGGCCCGCGCCCGGCCGGCCGATGTTGCCGCGCAGCAGCATCAGGTTGGCGATTTCCTGGATGGTCGGTACCGAGTGACGGTGCTGGGTAATGCCCATCGCCCAGCACATGATCACGTTCTTGCCCTTGGCGTACATGCGCGCCGCTTGCTCGATCTCCACCAGGGTCAGGCCGGACTGCTCGACGATCTGCTCCCACGGGGTGTCGTCGATAGTGCCCAGGTACTCCAGAACGTTGACGCTGTGTTCATTGAGGAAGTCGTGATCAAACACCGCTGGCGCGCCGGCCTTCTGCGCGTCGCGCTCCCATTGCAGCAGGAACTTGGCCATGCCGCGCAGCACCGCCATGTCGCCGCCGAGTGCCGGGCGGAAGTACGCGGTGTTGGTCGGCTTGTCGCCGTTGGTGATCATTTCCAGCGGATGCTGCGGATGCTGGAAACGTTCCAGGCCACGCTCTTTGAGCGGGTTGATGCAGACCACTTGCGCACCGCGCTTCACCGCTTCGCGCAAGGGCTCGAGCATCCGCGGGTGGTTGGTGCCGGGGTTCTGGCCCCAGACGAAAATTGCATCTGCGTGTTCGAAATCATCGAAGGTCACGGTGCCTTTGCCGACACCGACGCTTTGCGCCAATGCCACGCCGCTGGCCTCGTGGCACATGTTCGAGCAATCAGGGAAATTGTTGGTGCCGAACGCGCGGACGAACAACTGGTACAGGTACGCCGCTTCGTTGCTGGCGCGGCCAGAGGTGTAGAACTCCGCCTGGTCCGGGCTCGACAGGCCTTTCAAGTGCTTGCCGATCAAGGCGAACGCGGCGTCCCAACTGATGGGTTTGTAGCGATCGGTTTCGGCGTCGTAGCTCAACGGCTCGGTCAGGCGGCCCTGGTATTCAAGCCAGTAGTCGCTCTGCTCCAGCAACGAAGTGACGCTGTGCTTGGCGAAAAACTTGGCGTCGACCCGGCGCTTGGTGGCTTCCCAGTTCACTGCCTTGGCGCCGTTCTCGCAGAACTTGACCATGCCGCTTTCCGGCGAATCGCCCCAGGCACAACCCGGGCAGTCGAAGCCACCGTTCTGGTTGGTCTTGAGCATCATGCGCAGGTTTTTCAGCGCGTTGTCGCTGGTCAACCAGGCTTGGGCCACGCTGATCAACGCACCCCAACCACCGGCTGGGCCTTTATAGGGCTTATAGCGAGGGACGGGTTTCTGGTCGGCTTGATGATGTTGGCTCACGCTTGGTTCTCCATCGCAGGGCTATAAACCCGCGGCGCACTTTTCTGCGGCAGGTGAATGAGATTGAGGTTATGCCGGCGCGCCCATTGCAGGGCCAGACCGGTAGGCGACGACAGGCTGACCAGGGTCTGGATGCCGGCGCGCAACACTTTTTGTATGAGTTCGAGGCTGCAACGGCTGGTGACAATCGCCAGGCCGCCGGCGGTCGGGATGTCCTGGCGGATCAGCGCACCGATCAGCTTGTCGAGGGCGTTGTGCCGGCCGATGTCTTCCCGGCCCAAGAGCAATTCGCCCTGGCTGTTCATAAACACCGCCGCGTGGACCGCGCCGCAGTGCTGGCCCAAAGGCTGGAACTGGCTGATGCGCTGGCGCAGGCCATCGAGCCATTCGGCGGGCGGCAGCGGTGCGCCGGGCAGCACTTGCAGATCGGGCAACGCCTGTTCCACCGCTTCCACGCCACACAAACCGCAACCGCTGGTGCCAGCCAATTGCCGACGTTGGGTCTTGAGTTTCCAGAACGCGCGGTTGGCAATGGTCACTTGCGCGTAATGCGCCGACCCGGTGCCGCTGAGTTGCAAATCGTAAATGTCGCTGGCGTCTTCGATGATGCCGCTGCCCAGGCTGAAACCGATGATAAAGTCTTCAAGGTCAGTGGGCGTGACCAGCATTACCGCTTGGCTGATGCCGTTATAGGCGATCGCCAGCGCCACTTCCTCGGCCAGCGCAGTGCTGTCCGAAGCAGTGTGTTCGAGATTGCAATAACGGTAGGTCTGGCTCGCAACAGGCGCTGTCGTTTCGACAACGGGCGCCGCGCAGACGGGGCGCTTGGCGTTCATGGCATCACCGACGGTTTAGTCAGCTTTAAGCCTAGGCGCGTCAAACTGTCGCGTCTAATCGCTATTACTGATGCACCGATAGATGACGTCGATCAAGTGTCGGTTGGCGATTTCTGATAGAGCGCAAAGCAAGCCTCTGCCAGCGCCGAGCGCGGCGCGCTGCGCCGCATGATCAAGCCGAGCCGGGCCAGCGTCTGGGCGCTTTGAATGGGTTGCAGACGCAAATGGGCGTTGAGGTTTTCCAGGCCGCCGTCCATGGGCATTACCGCGCAACATAAGCCGCCGTGCACCGCTTGTAACAATTGATGCACGGCATCGGTTTGCAGCAGCGGCTGCGGAGTCAGGCCACGGCTGTGGAAGTTGTGGTCAATGGATTGGCGAAAATGCATGCCGCTGGTGAGCATGCCCAGCGGAAGCTCGATGACCGACTCCCAACTCAGCGGCGCCTCGCCGAAGCTGTAGAAGCGCTGGTCGTACAGCAGGCCCATGCGTGTTTCGCTGAACGCCAAGGAGTCGAAACGCTCGCCGTCCAAGCGTTCGAGGTAAGACACACCGAGGTCGATGCGATTGTTCGCCAGTTGTTCGAGGATTTGCTCCGAACTCAGGGCCGACAGCTCAAAACGCAGGTTCGGGTGCTCGGCGTGCAGGCGCTGCATCAGTGTCAGCGGGTCGAAGTCCGACAGGGGGACGACGCCCAGGCGCAAAGTCCCGACCAGGTTGCCGCGACAGGCTGCGGCTTCGGCCTGCAAACCGTCGTAAGCCGCCAGCACCGTGCGCGCCCAGGCCAGCACACGTTCGCCCGGCGCAGTGAAACCTTCAAAGCGCTGGCCGCGGTTGACCAGCGGCAGGTCCAGCTCTTCTTCAAGGCTGCGCAGTCGCATGGACAAGGTTGGCTGGGTGATGTGGCAGCGCGCGGCGGCCTGGCCAAAGTGGCGGGTTTCGTCGAGAGCGATGAGGAATTTGAGCTGCTTGATGTCCATCTTCGGTCCAGGGCGCGGGCAAGGTTGCCGATTCTAGCCCTTGCGCGGGGTTGGGGTCATTGGTCGGCTGGCAATCGCCCGTTGCCGGGCTGGTCTAGGCTTGGGGTCTGCATCATTAACTGCCATGGAGATAGCACAAATGAGCCTTTTCAGTTTTCTGAAGGACGCCGGTGAAAAAATCCTCGATGCACTGACCCCCGACAAGGCCGAGGCCAATGGCGAAGCACTGACCAAGCACGTCCAAGACGCGCTGACCGGTATCGATACCTCAAAAATCCAAGTGAAAGTCGAAGGCGAGAAAGTCGTCGCCACTGGTGAGGCCGCGAGTCAGGAAGAGAAAGAAAAAATCCTTCTGGCGCTGGGTAACGTTGCGGGCATCAGTGGCGTTGACGATCAGATCACCGTCACCGGAGCGGTTGCCACGGCGGCGAAGTTTGTCAC
The DNA here is from genome assembly GCF_031583775.1 of Pseudomonas rhizozeae. Taxonomy (NCBI): domain Bacteria; kingdom Pseudomonadati; phylum Pseudomonadota; class Gammaproteobacteria; order Pseudomonadales; family Pseudomonadaceae; genus Pseudomonas; species Pseudomonas rhizozeae. The sequence continues at coordinate 105,059 of NZ_JAVLSB010000049.1, read as the reverse complement.
GGTGGAGAAGGGCGACACGCTGAGTGCGATTTCCAAGCGTGTGTATGGCGATCCGAACAAGTACAACAAGATTTTTGAAGCCAACAAACCGTTGCTGCAGCATCCGGACAAGATTTATCCGGGGCAGGTGTTGCGGATACCTGAGTAACTTCAAAAGCCTGTGGCGAGGCGCTCGTCGGCTTAGGGAGTCCTGCGGCCTCCAGCGGGAGCAGGCTCCCTCGCCACAAGGGCTTTAAAGCCCGGCGATCAAGTCCCGATAATCCCCGACCGCCGCAAACTCGGCAGTGTCTTTAGGCCCTTTGCGGCTGTCCGGTTCGCTCACCGCCAGCAAGTGCGCGACGCCAAAATGCCTGGCACTGCGCAGGATCGGCAGGGTGTCGTCAATGAACAAGCTGCGCGCCGGGTCGAAGCCGATATCGGCTTGCAGGGCATCCCAGAATTGCGGGTTTTCCTTCGGGAAGCCGTAGTCGTGGGAGCTGATGAGGCGTTCGAAGTACAGCGCCAGTTCAATCCGCTCCAGCTTCAGCGACAGCGAATCCCGGTGCGCATTGGTGATCATCACCACGCGTTTGCCGGCCTGTTTGATCGCCGCCAGAAAGGTGTCCGCATCCGGTCGCAGGGCGATCAGGTGCGCGGTTTCCAGTTTCAGCTCGCGCACTGGCAACTTCAGTTCGCTGCTCCAGAAATCCAGGCAATACCACTGCAACTGGCCAGCATTGCGTTCGAACAGCGGCAGCAACTCCAATTCCGCCATGGCGCGGCTGACACCGTGCAGCTCGGCGTACCGCTGCGGCAGGTGCTCCATCCAGAAATGGTTGTCGTAGTGCAGGTCCAGCAGCGTGCCGTCCATATCCAGCAGAACGGTATCGATTTCGCGCCAGGGCAGTGAAGGCATAAAAAACGTCTCAAGCGTTGAAAGATATCCGACACAGACAATCGGACCAGCCGCGTTATAGTAGCGCGTTCACGCCAAGGAGCCGCCATGCGCCAGAAACCCGAAATACTCGCCCGCGAAATCGTCGCCACCAGCCGCTTGTTTTGCGTCGAAGAGCTGCAGCTGCGGTTTTCCAATGGCGTCGAACGCACCTACGAGCGTTTGGTCGGCAAGGGCGCCGGGTATGGCGCGGTGATGATTGTGGCGATGATCGACGCCGAGCACGCGGTGCTGGTGGAGGAATATTGCGGGGGCACCGATGCCTATGAGCTGTCGTTGCCCAAAGGCTTGATCGAGCCGGGCGAAGACGTGCTGGCGGCGGCCGAGCGTGAACTCAAGGAGGAGGCCGGGTTTGGCGCCCGGCAGTTGGAGCACCTGACCGAGCTGTCGCTGTCGCCCGGGTACATGAGCCAGAAAATCCAGGTAGTGCTGGCCACCGACCTCTACGAAGAACGGCTCGAAGGCGACGAACCGGAGCCGATGCGCGTTGACCGGGTCAACCTGCGTGAATTGTCGGCGCTGGCGCAAAACACACAGTTCACCGAAGGTCGGGCCTTGGCGGCGCTGTACCTGACCCGTGACCTGCTGACCCAGCGCGGGGCCTTTCAGCCATGAGCGGGCCGATGAAGTTCCCCCATCCGTTGATGGCCCCGGTGGTCGAGTTGGCACTGAAGGCCGGCGCGGCGATTCTGCCATTCTGGCGTTCCGGCGTGGCTGTGACCGCGAAGGCCGATGATTCGCCGGTCACCGCCGCTGACCTGGCCGCGCATCATTTGATCCTCGACGGCCTGACCGCGCTGGATCCGAGTATCCCGGTGCTGTCCGAAGAAGACGCCAATATCCCGCAGAGCGTGCGCGCCGGTTGGCAGCGCTGGTGGCTGGTTGACCCGCTGGACGGCACCAAGGAATTCATTTCCGGCAGTGAAGAATTCACCGTCAACATTGCGTTGATCGAACAGGGTCGCGTGGTGTTTGGCGTGGTGTCGATGCCGACCAATGGCCGCTTTTATGTCGGCGGTGCTGGCCTGGGGGCATGGCGTGGCGATCAGGGCAGCAGCCCGGCGCCGATCAAGGTCCGTGAAGTGCCAGGGCCTGGCGAGGCGTTCACCGTGGTCGCCAGCCGACGCCATTCCAGCCCCGAGCAAGAGCATTTATTGGCGGGGTTGAGTGCCAGCCTGGGCGAGTTGCAACTGGCGAATATCGGCAGTTCGCTGAAATTCTGCCTGCTCGCTGAAGGCGCGGCAGACTGCTACCCGCGCCTGGCGCCGACTTCGCAATGGGACACCGCTGCGGCCCAGGGCGTGCTCGAAGGGGCGGGGGGTGAAGTGCTGGGGTTGGACGGCGAGCCTTTTGTGTATCCAGCGCGGGAATCACTGCTCAATGAGTTTTTCCTGGCGCTGCCGGCGAAAGCGGCCTGGCGCGGGAAATTGCTGGAATTGGCGCGCGCCTAACCGGTTGCGGTTTTGGTCTTGTATTGGGGCTGCTCCGCAGCCCAGCGGGAGCAAGCTCCCTCGCCACAGGTGTTCAGCGGTGCAGGACGTATTGGCCGACGAAGGTCACCGCAAGCTCTTCGCTGCCGTTGTTGACCACCGAGGTGCTCAGCGTCAGCCGTGCCCGACCGTAGCGCTTGTAGATGGTCAGAAACTTCTTCCAGTCCTTGTCACTCGGCGCGTCGCAAATCGCCACGGCATCGGTCGTCACCGGCAACGGATAGCTGATCTGCCCTTCCTGAATCACGATGTGGCCGTCCTCGATGCCTTCCTCGCGCAGGCGCAGACACAACCAGCCCCACCCTGCCAGCACTGCGCCGCAATACAAACTGCCGCCGAACATGGTGCTCTTGTGGTTGACGTTGACGTCCAGCGGCAAGTGCAGACGTAGCTGTTGATCCCTCCAGTCCAGCACTTTCAGGCCCATGTCCCGGGTCAGGGGGATGTCGTGGTGCAGGACCGATTCCAGATAACGACTGTCGCGATTCATGCGCGGGTCTCGTGGCGTAAAGGGCAAGGGGCGACGTTCATTCCTGTTCCTCGTGGTGGCTGTTGGCGTCTGCGAAATTGAGCCCATGCTTGCGCAACTTGTCGTGCAGGGTCTTGCGCGGAATACCCAAGGCTTCGGCGAGACTGCGCACCGAACTGTGCGCGCGGGCAAGTTCTGCGGCGATCAAACTCTTCTCGAAGTGTTCAACCTGCTCGCTCAGCCCGCCGCTGATCACACCGATCGTAGTGGTAACGCCGCCGTCCGGGTCATTGTTATCCAGGGCCAGCTCCAGGCCCAAGGCGAAGCGCTCCGCCGCGTTTTGCAGTTCGCGCACGTTGCCCGGCCAGGTGTGGCGCAGCAGCAAGGCACGTTGCCCCGGTTGCAGTTCATGGGGCGGCAAGCCATGGCGCGCGCTGGCTTCGTCGGCGAAATGCTGGAACAGGATCAGCGCGTCTTCGCCGCGGTCGCGCAATGGCGGAATGCGCAGCGGGGCGACGTTGAGGCGGTAGTACAAGTCGGCGCGAAAGCGCCCTTGATCGGCGGACTGGCGCAAGTCTTCCTTGGTGGCGGCGATGATGCGGATGTCCAGCGGGATCAACTGGTTACCGCCCAGGCGCTCGACGACTCGTTCCTGGAGTAACCGCAGCAATTTCACCTGCACGTCCAGGCTCATGCTTTCGATTTCATCGAGGAACAGCGTGCCGCCATTAGCGAATTCGAACTTGCCGATCCGGCGTTTTTGCGCCCCGGTGAACGCCCCCGGTTCATGGCCGAACAGCTCGCTTTCCACCACGGATTCGGCGAGGGCGCCGGCGTTGATGGCTACGAACGGCCCGCTCCGGCGGCTCGACAAATCGTGCAGTGCTCGCGCCACCACTTCTTTGCCGGCGCCGGTCTCACCGAGAATCAGCACGTCAGCTTTGGTCGCCGCCAGCGCGCCAATCTGCTCGCGCAGGCGCAACATCTGCGGCGATTGGCCGACCAGCCGGGTGCTCAGTTCGTTGCGATCACTCAGGGCCAGGCGCAGGCTCCGGTTATCCAGCACCAAGCGCCGCAAAGCGAGAGCGCGGCGCACGCTGTCGAGCAGCGCATCGCTGGCGAAAGGTTTTTCGAGGAAGTCATAGGCGCCGGCGCGCATTGCTTGCACCGCCAGCGGCACGTCACCGTGACCGGTGATCAGCAGCACCGGCAACTCTGGGTCCTGGGCGTGCAGATCGTTGAGCAACTCAAGACCGTCCATGCCTGGCATGCGGATGTCACTGACTACCACGCCCGGCCAGTCGCGTTCCAATTGTCCGGCCAGGCCCTTCGCCTCGCCCAACGGCAGAATCTTCAGGCCGGCCAGGTCAAGGGTCTGGCTCAAGGCTTGTCGCAGGTGCGGATCATCGTCGATCAACACCACTTCAATCCGATTATCGATCATGCACTACGGTCCTCGGATGGTTGCAGGCTGACCCCGGGCGCACCAGCACGCAGCCGCAGGGTAATCAGGGCGCCGCCTTCCTTGTGGTTGGCGAACGACAGTTCACCGCCGAAGGCGCGCATCAGGGTTTCGCAAATGGCCAGACCCAGGCCCAGGCCTTGGGTACGCGTTTTGGTGGTGTAAAAGGGTTCGCTGGCGCGGCCGAGGGCTTCCATGCAGAACCCCGGGCCGTTATCGCGAATGCACAGGTTGACGCCATCCGCAGTGGATTGGGCACTCAACCAGAGTTTACGCGGCGGGCCTTTTTCGGTCAGCGCGTCGAGGGCGTTCGCCAGCAGATTGCCGAGCACCTGGCGCAGACGGGTTTCACCGGCTTCGACCCACAGCGTGGCGGCCGGCAAATCGCGGATCAGTTCCACGTCCATGCTGCGGCGGCGCTTGGCGAGCAGCGCCAGGGCATCATCGAGGGCAGGTTGCAGCGCGACGCTTTCCGGGGCATGACGATCGCGGCGAGCAAAAGCACGCAGGTGCGCGATGATCGAAGCCATGCGCCCGGTCAGCTCGCTGATCAATTTGAGGTTGCCGCGCGCGTCTTCGGTGCGTTGGTGATCGAGCAGCACTTCGGCGTTTTCGGCGTAGCTGCGAATGGCCGCCAGCGGCTGATTGAGCTCGTGGCTGATGCTCGCCGACATGGTGCCCAGCGCCGAGAGCTTGCCGGCCTGGACCAGATCGTCCTGCGCGCGCACCAGCTCCTGCTGGGCGTGCTCGCGTTCCAATACTTCCTGTTTAAGTCGGCAGTTGAGGCCTTCCAGGTCGCTGGTGCGTTCCGCCACGCGGCCCTCGAGCTCACGTCGGGCTTTGGCTTCGAAGGCGATCCGCTCCAGATAATGCCGGCGTCGTTGCATCATCAGTCCGAGCAGCAGCATCACTACGAGCAAGGTGCCGCCGCCAATGGTCATGACCGTGCGCACCGGGCGGTCGATCAGGCTGCGCGGAGCGAGGATGCTGACACTCCAACCGGTTTCTTCAATCTGCTGGGTTTGCGTCAGCCAGGCGTCGGGATTGATTTCGAGCGGCTTGGGATTGCGGGTCGGGTACGGCTGGATGGCGGTGATCGCCAGGCGCTCGGCATCGGTCAATGGCCGGGTCGAGCGGAAGCGCCAGTCCGGGCGCGAGGTCAGGATCACCACGCCGTTGTGATCGGTCAGCAGCAGTTGTTCCGGGGTTTTGCCCCACAGGCTTTCGGTATGGTCGAGGTCGACTTTGACAACCAGTACACCGATGACCTTTTCCCCTTCGCGCACGGCGGCGGCAAAGAAGTAGCCGCGCTTGGCCGACGTGGTGCCCAAGCCGAAGAACCGCCCCAAGCGCCCGGCCATGGCCTCGCTGAAATAGGGGCGAAAGGCGAAATTGCGCCCGACAAAACTGTCGTGCTTGTCCCAGTTGGAGGCGGCCAGGGTGTTGCCGCTGGTGTCCATCAGGTACATGACTTCGGCGCCGGTTTGCGCACTGATATTTTTTAACAGGCGATTGGCATTGCCCTGGGTCACGCCGTCATCCGGCGCACCGAGCATGGCGCGCAGGGCCGGCAGGTCACCGAGAATCTGCGGCAGCACTTCATAACGGTGCAGGGTGCCCAGCAGGTTCGCGACGTACAGGTCGAGGGTCTGGCGATTTTGCCCGGCCAGTTCGCTGCGGTAGTAGCGCTCGGCCAGATGCTCCAACGGCCACAGCAGCGGGGCGAGGCACAGCGCGAGCAATGCCAGGCTGCGCCATCGGGGTCTGCGGGGGAGAGTCGGGGTCATGAGCATCCAGCGCCTGTGGGGGACAGGCGCATTATGCCTAGGCTTGCGTGCGCAGTCTGCGCACCTCGGCGCGCAGGGCTGCGGGGCGAAGATTCATACAGCGTTTCAGGAAAAAACTTCGGCGTCCTTGAAGAACGCTGCAGCCTGATCCTTGCCGGACAATTGCGGGGCTTCGCCAAGCTGCCAATCGATTGCCAGGTCCGGATCATCCCAGCGAATGCTGCGCTCGGCCGACGGCGTGTAGTAATCGGTGGTCTTGTAGAGGAACTCGGCGTGGTCGCTCAGCACGACAAAGCCATGGGCAAAACCCTCCGGCACCCAGAGCTGGCGATGGTTCTCGGCCGACAAACGCACCGCGACCCATTGGCCGAAGTGCGGCGAACTGCGACGGATGTCCACGGCCACATCCAACACTTCGCCCACTGTTACGCGAACCAGTTTGCCCTGAGTGTTTTCCAGCTGGTAATGCAAGCCGCGCAGCACACCTTTTTGCGAGCGGGAATGGTTGTCCTGGACAAACTGCGTGTCGAGGCCGGTCGCGTCTTTGAAAGCCTTGGCGTTGAAGCTCTCATAAAAGAACCCGCGCTCATCACCAAACACCTTGGGTTCGATGATCAGAACACCGGGCAGGTCGGTGGTGACTACATTCATGGTTCTCTCCGAAAAGTTGGCGCAGGGCAGATGGCGGCCATTCTTGCGCAAAATGTCTACTCGCACCACTTGCCGTTGTCTTGAGCGCGATCGCCTCGACGACGCTGTAGGAAAGTTCTCTTTTCAGGCGGCGGGACTCGCCCTGTCATCGCCGACTGTTCAGTGAACGGTATAAGGGACTTGCGCATCGCCCGCAGCAGTGGCGAGATAAGCGCCTGATAAAACTCCAGGGGTCGTGTATGCCGCTCGCCACGTTGATTCATCGTGCCAGTCTTCCCAGTCCGCAAGTCAGCGCGGCCCAGGCCCTTGGGCTATTGGAGGCGCATTACGGGTTCAGTGGCACTCTGCACAGCCTGGGCAGCCAGCAGGATCTCAACTTCCGCGTCGACAGTGATCGAGGTCGGTTTGTCTTGAAGATCTGCCGCGGTGATTACTCTGCGCTGGAGCTGCAAGCCCAGCACGCGGCGCTCAAGCATCTTGCGCAACACGCAGGCCTGCCGGTGCCGCGAGTGATCGAGGCCGGCAATGGCCAGGATCTTCTTTCAGTGGAGGTCAACGGCGAAGCCATCCACCTGCGACTGCTGGAATACATTGAAGGTCAGTCGCTGACGCACCTGGACCACCTCGACCCTTCGGTGGTTGCCGGTTTCGGACGCCTGTGCGGCGAAATGGACCTCGCGCTCAGCGCTTTCGAGCATCCGGGGCTGGAGCGCACCCTGCAGTGGGACGCCCGTCACGCCAGCGCTCTGATCGCCCATTTGCTGCCGGTGATTCAGGACGAACAGCAACGCCACCTGATCGCCAGCACTGCCGAACAGACCGAACGCCGCTTGCAGCCATTGCTGGCGAATTTGCCGGTGCAGGCGATTCACCTGGACATCACCGACGACAACGTCGTGTGGCAGCGTGATGCCTTGCGTCATTGGCAATTGCAGGGGGTAATCGACTTCGGCGACCTGATCCGCACCTGGCGCATTACCGATCTGTCGGTGACTTGCGCGGCGCTGTTGCATCACGCGGACGGCGATCCGTTCTGCATCCTTGCGGCGGTGGCGGCGTATCACCAGGTCAATCCGCTGACCCATGACGAGTTGCTGGCACTCTGGCCGTTGATCGTCGCCCGTGCGGCGGTGCTGGTGCTCAGTGGCGAACAACAAGTCAGCATCGACCCCGGCAATACCTACAGCCGCGATAACCTGACCCATGAATGGGAGATCTTCCGGGTCGCGACCTCGGTGCCCTTCGATTTGATGGAGGCGGCAATCCTCTGCGCCGTCGGGCAGCGCCCGACGAGCCCTTCGAGTGAGGGCTTTGCGCCGTTGCTGCCGAACCTGGTGGGGCACGAGTTTGCCTTGATCGACTTGGGCGTGCTGAGCCCGCATTTCGAGGCCGGTAATTGGGAGCAACCGGGTATCGACCAGCGCTTGCTGGCGGAGGCTGCCGCGCTGCATGGTCTGGCCGCCAGCCGCTATGGCCAGTTTCGCCTGTCGCAAACCCGCCCCGACACTGCCAGCGAACCCGACACCTGCCCGTTGCACGTTGAGTTGCATGTGCCCCTTGGCACGCCGGTGGAGGCGCCATTTGCCGGTGTGATCCAGCGCCTGGCGGGTGACGTGCTGCAACTGACGGGCGAGCAACTGAGTGTGCGCCTGTGGGGCGTGACGCTTTCGCTGCAGGATGGTGCCGCGGTGCTTAAAGGCCAGGCGTTGGGCGAGGTCGGTGGACCATTGTGCGTGCAGTTATGCCGGGGCGTGGACCTTGATCCGCCGCTGTTCTGCGCGCCTTCACGCGCGGCAGCCTGGCAGGCGCTGTGTCCGTCGCCCGCCGGTTTGCTGGGGCTGGCCTGCGATGCGGAGGAAGAAATCGACCCGCAAGTGCTGCTGGCCAGGCGTGATGCGAGTTTCGCCCGTTCGCAAAAACACTATTACGTCGACCCCCCGCGCATTGAGCGCGGCTGGCGCAATCACCTGATCGACATGCAGGGCCGCTCCTACCTCGACATGCTCAACAACGTCGCGGTGCTTGGGCATGGCCATCCGCGCATGGCGGCAGAGGCCAGTCGTCAGTGGTCGCTACTCAATACCAACTCGCGGTTCCATTACGCGGCGATCGCCGAGTTTTCCGAGCGCCTTCTGAAGCTGGCGCCGGAGGGCATGGATCGGGTGTTCCTGGTCAACAGCGGCAGCGAAGCCAACGACCTGGCGATCCGTCTGGCCTGGGCTTACAGCGGTGGGCGCGACATGCTCAGCGTGCTGGAGGCCTATCACGGTTGGACGGTGGCGGCGGATGCGGTGTCGACCTCGATTGCCGACAACCCGCAGGCCTTGAGCAGCCGTCCAGACTGGGTGCACCCGGTGACGGCACCCAATACCTATCGCGGCGAATTCCGTGGCCCGCACAGCACGCCGGACTACGTGCGCAGCGTCGAACACAACCTGGCGAAAATCGCCGAACAGAAGCGCCAGTTGGCGGGCTTCATCTGCGAGCCGGTGTACGGCAACGCGGGCGGGATTTCCCTGCCGCCCGGCTATTTGCAGCAGGTGTACGCGATGGTGCGCGCCCAGGGCGGTGTGTGCATCGCCGACGAAGTGCAAGTCGGTTACGGGCGCATGGGGCATTTCTTCTGGGGCTTTGAACAGCAAGGGGTGGTGCCGGACATCATCACCATGGCCAAAGGCATGGGTAACGGTCAGCCGTTGGGCGCAGTGATCACTCGCCGGGAAATCGCCGAGGCGTTGGAGGCCGAAGGCTATTTCTTCTCCTCGTCTGGTGGCAGCCCGGTCAGTTGCCGGATCGGCATGGCAGTGCTGGATGTGATGGAAGAAGAAAAGCTTTGGGAGAACGCGCAGATTGTCGGCGGTCATTTCAAGGCGCGGCTTGAAGCGTTGGTCGAGCGTTATCCGTTGGTGGGCGCGGTGCACGGCTCGGGCTTCTATTTAGGGCTTGAGCTGATCCGCAACCACGAAACCCTGGAGCCAGCCACCGAAGAAACCACACTGCTATGCGATCGCTTGCGCCAGTTGGGAATCTTCATGCAGCCGACCGGGGATTTCCTCAACATCCTCAAGATCAAGCCGCCGATGGTCACTTCACGGCAAAGCGTCGACTTCTTCGTGGATATGTTGGAGCAGGCGTTGGACGAGGGCCTCTGAGTACCAATGGTCGATTTATATCGACTCTAGGAGGCAATCAAGCCAGATTAAAGTTGATGGATGCTTTTATAGCGGATTTTTATTGGTTATAAAGGCAGCCTTTGTTCCTGCGGCCTCGACGAACGCGAGCTCAATCTCAGCGCGTGGGGGTCGTTCCGAGATCGCCGTCCGAACCTGTACAGTGCGCTCAACACCCTCGACGGTTCCCAGGAGTCCTGACCGTAATGACTACTTTGCACAGCACGCCGCGCGACGACGGCTTCCACATGCCCGCCGAGTGGGCCCCGCAAACTCAGACTTGGATGGTGTGGCCCGAGCGCCCGGACAACTGGCGTCTGGGCGGCAAACCGGCGCAGGCCGCGCATGTGGCGGTGGCTAAGGCGATCGCCCGTTTTGAGCCGGTGACCGTGGCCGTTTCCGCCGGGCAGTATGAAAATGCTCGCGCCCGACTGGACGTGCCGAATATTCGCTTGGTGGAAATGTCCAGCGACGACGCCTGGGTGCGCGACACGGGCCCGACCTTCGTCATCAACGACCACGGCGAAGTACGCGGGGTGAACTGGGATTTCAATGCTTGGGGCGGTTTTGACGGCGGCCTCTATTCGCCGTGGAACCGCGACTCCCAGGTCGGCGGCAAAATTCTCGAGATCGAGCGCAGCCAACGTTATCGCACCGAGGGCTTCGTGCTCGAAGGCGGATCGATTCATGTGGATGGCGAGGGCACGGTGATCACCACCGAAGAATGCCTGCTCAACCGCAATCGCAACCCGCACCTTAACCGGGCGCAAATCGAGGCGGTACTCAGCGCAAACCTGTCGGTGGACAAGGTCATCTGGTTGCCGGACGGCCTCTATAACGACGAGACCGACGGCCATGTCGATAACTTCTGCTGCTATATCCGCCCAGGCGAGGTGTTGCTGGCCTGGACCGACGATCCGCAGGATCCGAACTACCCGCGCTGCCATGCGGCGCTGAAGGTGCTGGAAAGCAGCACCGATGCCAAGGGTCGCCCTTTTACGGTGCACAAGATGCCGATTCCGGGGCCGCTGTATGCCACCGAGGAAGAATGCGCCGGTGTCGACCCGGTCGACGGCACTCAAGAGCGCAACCCGAGCGTGCGCCTGGCGGGTTCCTACGTAAACTTTCTGATCGTCAACGGCGGCATCATCGCGCCGAGCTTTGACGATCCATTGGACGCTCAGGCCCGGGAAATCCTGCAGCAGCTGTTCCCGCAGCATGAAGTGGTGATGGTGCCTGGTCGCGAACTGTTACTGGGTGGCGGAAATATCCATTGCCTTACTCAACAGCAGCCCGCGCCGCGCACTAAATGAGTGGCGTTGTAACAAGCTGAGTCGATCATTTGGCGCCCGCATTGCGGATCCAATCCGCCGCCGTGTGCAAGGCCCGCAGGCTAGATGCCTCGCGGGCTTTTTTGTATCCGATCGTCGAAAGTATTAATGCTTTGGCATAGCTCTTGTATCCACCAAGGAGGTAATCGGGGAGATGTCGAACCAAGTTGTTCTGTCATAAACCTTGGATAAGTTAGCCGCTCACAAACCGGAGAGAGCGCTGGATATGAACATGATCAGCGAGCGGGTATCGCATCCCTTGGCAATTAATGGCGAATCGCTTCAAGTGCTGGCTCAATGGTTGAAATCCAATGGAACGCGTCAGATCAGGGAACCTGATCCGCGCCGGATGATGATTGAGCGTTACCCCGCTGGGTTGTTCAGCGAGGCTGAACTGGAAGCGTTGTGGGATCTCATGGAAGGTTAGGGCACAACGGATGGTTAAAGAGCGCTGCCGGGAGGGCGGCGCTCTTTAGTTTTGGCCCCGTGATTGCTGGGCCTGACAAGTATTTTCTTAGACGTTTTTCGCCTATTCAAAGACGATTCATGAAATTGACACACGCACAAGGGCGCAGATAGCATTCGACCCAACGCCTGTGGCCAACCGCCATGACTCACAAAATAATAAAAAAGGCCCGCCGCGACTTCGTCGTGGGCGGGCCTTTTGTTATCGGGGTGAAAAAAGAGCATTCAGTGCCGTTTCAGCCGTCGGTGCAGCGCGTATCAACCCGTAATAAGGAAAACAATTTATGTTGAATAAGCGAATCAGCCTGATCGCTCTGGGGATTTTGAGCACCACGCAGGCCATGGCAAACGACCAGGCCGAATCCAAGGGTTTTGTCGAGGACAGTAGCCTCAAGGTACTGCTGCGCAACGCCTACATGAACCGTGATTACAAAGATGGCAACCCGGACCGCCGCGAGTGGGGCCAAGCGGCCATCGGTACGTTTTCGTCCGGTTTCACCCAAGGCACCGTCGGTGTCGGCGTTGATGCATTCGGCCTGTACGCACTGAAGCTGGACGGCGGCAAAGGCCGCACCGGCGCGCAAGGCATCGACTTCTTCAAGGAAGGCGACAGCGGCAACGCGGCCGATGACATCGCCAAGGCCGGCGCCGCGGTCAAATTCCGTCTCTCCAACACCGTGCTGACTTACGGCGACCAGATGCCGGCGCTGCCGGTGCTGAGCTACGACACCGTGCGTCTGCTGCCAGAAAGCTACACCGGCACCCTGATCACCTCGAAAGAGATCAAGGGCCTGGAACTGACCGCTGGCCGTTTCACCGCCGAATCGCGCAAAAGTGCGGAAGGCCGTGACAGCGGTGGGCTGAAGTCGATCAACGTAGCCGGTGCGGCTTACCAGTTCACCGAGCAGTTCAAGGCTGCGGTGTACGCTTCCGATGTCGAAGACGTGCTGAAGAAGCAATACGTCAACGCCAACTACGTGTTCCCGATCGACAAGGAACAGTCGCTGACCCTGGACTTCAACGGCTACCGCACCAAGCTGGACAATGCTTATGTCAGTCAAACGGGTGCCACGGGCGACGACAACAAAATCTGGAGCCTGGCGGCCACTTTCGCCACCGGTCCGCACTCGTTCACCGTGGCGCATCAGCGCAGCACTGGCGACAGCAACCTCGGTTACCCGTACGGCGGCTATCAGCGTGACCAGAACCGCGTGGGCGACGGCGGTAACGCCATCTACCTGGCCAACTCCTACTGGTCTGACTTCAACGCCGAAGACGAACGCAGCTGGCAACTGGGCTATGGCCTGGACTTCACTGCGTTTGGCGTTCCGGGCCTGAGCTACAACTTTGCCTACGTGCGCGGCGACAACATCACCACCTCCACCAGCGAGGGCGGTACCGAGCGCGAAATCTTCAACCAGTTCAAATACGTGGTCCAGAGCGGCCCGGCCAAAGACCTGAGCGTGAAGCTGCGTAACTCGATCCTGCGCGTGTCGCAGAAGTCCAGCGAGTACAACGTGGGTGGCAGCGATTTGCGTATTTTTGTGGAATACCCGATCAACATCTTCTGATGATCGCGTAAGTTGAATAAAAGACCCCGACTGGCTCGGGGTTTTTTATGGCGAAAAAACGGCAAAAAAGGCCGGAAAACTGTATCAAAGCTGATCGAAAGTTGAAAATTGACGCCTTAAAACCGCGTTTCAACCGGCACTTGAAATGCCTGAAATTCTTTCTCATGGACGTAAATCTCGCACTCTCTAGATTAGGAGGCTCAATGCAGTGGAGATTTACAGAAAATGATCATTCTCACCAAGGAAGTTGGCGAATCGCTACGACACCATAAATATGCCAACGTCCAGGGTAGTGATTTTTCACTCTTCGGGCATTTCAAGGACTTCATCCGGTTGACCCAAAGTTGGGAAACCATGGAGCCCGACAGCTATTACGGTCAGTCCGATGCGGGCATGCGCTTCCGTCGCTACAGCGATTTCGAATACAACCCGGTGACCCGCGACCTCACGCAACTGGAGCACCGGCCGTACATTCAGTCCAAGGCCAACAACCGTTACGTGGGCGGCATGGTTCGGCACTTTCAGGACTTCTCTGAAGAAGTCATTCAGTCGCCGGTGATGCGCAGCCTGATTGACGCGGATTTCGAAGTGTATAAGAGCGTGCTGCCGCCGGAGTTGCATGACGAAATCTGGCAGTGCCAGATTCATCAGATCCGCATTGAGATCAAACCCGGCAAGCAACTTGAAATCACGCCGGAAGGGATTCACTGCGACGGCTATCCGTTCAGCGGCGTGCACTTCTGGGGACGCAATAACATCGAGGGCGCGGAAAGCCGTTTGTACGACACCCACAGTGACGACCCACTGGCGGCCACCACGTATGAGGAGATTCTCGACACCACGTATTTCCTTGATCGTGACATGCGTCACTACGTGACCCCGGCCCGTAACACCCATTCGCACCACATGGCGTTCCGGCAAATCCTGGCCATCTCTTTCTCGCGGCCCGGGACCGCTTTCGACATTGTTCGCTGAGCGGCTGGAGCCCGCCCAATACCGCGCGACGGTCATGCTGCGTCGCGCCAATGCCGACGACGCGGCACGTCTGGAGCAGTTTTTCCGGCAATTCGACGAGGTGTCATTCTGCGAGTGGCAAGACGCCAAATGCCTGCGCAGCGTACTGGTGCAAACCACCACCACGGCGTACCTGGCCTTTGACGTAACCGGCGATATCGTCGGCGCGGTGCTGGGCGGGATGCTCGGCAGTCGCGGCACCATCAATCATCTGGCAGTGAGCCCGATGTATCGCAGCCAGGGCGTCGGCCAACGGCTGGTCGAAGCGGCGTCTAACGACATGAAGCGCGTCGGCGTGTTGCGGATGTTTCTGTTTGTCGACGATGCGAATCTGGCCGGCCAGCGTTTTTGGGCAGCCCAGGGATTTTGCGAGCCGCAGGGTGAGCGAACGTTTGAGAGGGACCTATGAGCAAGGTGTCCAGCCACTCGCTGGCGGCCGAACCGCACACCTCGCGCACCTTTGCCGAGGCCAGTCCGGTGGTGGCTGGCTATTTCACCGTGTCGTTTGTGTTTGGCTTGATGGCGGTCAATGCCGGGTTGCCGCTGTGGCTGCCGGTGGCCATGTGTCTGTTCGTTTACGCCGGGGCTTCGCAGTTTGCGGCGCTGGCGCTGATCAGCAGCGGCGCCTCACTGACCACGATTATTTTCACCACGTTCCTGATCAATGCGCGGCACATGCTGATGTCCGTGTATATGGCCAAGGCTCTGCGCTCGCTGGGGCTTAGCCGCATGGAGCGCTGGTGTTACGCCAGCGGCCTGACCGATGAGTCCTTCGCCTTCCACAGCGTCAAACTCGGCAACAACGCGCCGGTCAATGTGCGCTACCTGATTGGTTTCAACTTGTTCTGCCACACCTCGTGGGTGCTGGGCGGTTTGCTTGGCGCGGTGTGTGCGCAATACGCCGCGAGCCTGATCAAATACAACTTGGATTACGCTCTGACGGCAATGATGCTCTACGTGCTGGTGTCGTTGTGCAACACCCGCAACAAGCTGATTGCCGCTCTCGCGGCGGTGGCCTGCATGGGCGCGCTGAGCCTGATCGGCAATTCACCGTTTAACGTGTTTATCGCCACCTTCATTGGCTGCGGGGTGGGTGTATGCCTGACCAAACGTTCCTGATTCTGGTGGTGGTGCTGATGATGGCGGTGACGTTTTTGCCGCGCGCGCTGCCACTGCAAGTCAACACCGAGCACTGGCCGCCGTTCGTGGCGCGGGCGCTGGAATACCTGCCGGTGGCGATCGTCGCCGCAATCAGCCTGACCCCTTTGTTGATCAAGGACCGGCAACTGCAACTCGATCGCCCGGAATTTTATGCCGCTATTCCGACGTTGTTATGTGCGTATTTCAGCAAAAATCTGTTTCTCAGCGTGGCTGTAGGCACGGCTGCGTACATTGCGCTCGGCTCGTTCATGTAGCGGCAGATCCACTACATCGCTCAACGCCTGGCCGGACAGTTCTGGGTTGTTAATCACCAACCGTACTTCGAGGAAATCCTCGAAGCCGGGGAAGATCGTCAGCCCGTTTTTTTCCGCGGCCTCGCGAGAGACCATGCCCAGGCCATCCATTTGCGTGATCAACGAGAGGGTCAAGGTTTCACTGCACGAATAAATCATCCGTTTGCTCGGCTCGTAATTACCCAGCCCGGCGTCGAGAAAACGCAAAAAGCTGTGGGAATACGGACAGTCTTCGGCCGGACGCACCTGGAACTTGTTGCCGAGCAGCACCAGCGGGTCGTTTTCCTGACCGCAGTGCGCGCCGACCACATGCACCTGGACTCCCGGCAGCGCGATGCTTGGCAACCCGGTATTGCGAGGGCCAATCAACACCGCGAGGTCGAAGTCTTCGTTCTTCAGCTTGCTGAGGTTTTCCATCGACTCGGCGTAGCTGAATTCCAGCTGGTAATCGGGAAACACCTCGATCAGGCGTCCGATCATTCGCCGATTGAAGTCCGGCGACAGCGTGTTATTGAGTGCAACCCTTAACGTGCGCTGCCCGGGTTCCTTGAGCGCAGCGACTTTTTCTTCCAGTTGCCGCGTGGCAATCAACACCTGATCCATGAAAGGTGTGAGCTCAGTTCCCTGACTGGTCAACGTCAGGCCTTTGTTGGAGCGACGAAACAGACGAAAACCAAACTGCTCTTCGACTTTATTCAACTGCGCCGCCAAGGCCTGCACTGTCAGACACGAATGCTCTGCCGCAGCCGACAGAGAGCCGGTCTGCACAATGCGCATCAGGTTGCGTAAGGTTCTGCTATCCATGGGGTAATGCCCTCTACAAAGTGGGCTGGCTATTGTTGACGACCCTGCCGCCGTTCTGGCGTCTGCGGGCTATATTCCTGTACCTGAGCATAGTTGTCGCTGGTTTAGTAGCAAAATGCTGCTGCGGGCGATAGCCGGAGGCTTACGCAGGATGCGGGTTTTTGCTGAGGCTCGGCTGACATATGTCAAAGCATGTGTCTCGATAACCCTGCTTGGGCTGTTAGCCGATCTCTAGCTCGCGTCAATCAACGCCCGTTCCTCCAGCCAGATTTCCTGCACAAACTGATCAGTAATCGCATAAATCCCATGGCCGCGTCGCATGATGATGTTCTCTGCAACCAGTGCGATAACCACCGGTTGTATCTCTTCGACGCGCACTTCTCGGCCTACAATCTTCGAGTATTCCGCAGCGGCATCGGTGGAAAAAATGCCACGCGCATCGCCTTCGGCTGAAGCGATTTTATTGAAGATCGCCTGAGCGAGGCTGCCCAACTGTTCGACCTTTTCAAGCACTATGCCGGCTGCCGCAGAGCGCAAGGTGCTGGCGATAACGGGCAGGAACACATCAGGATCTCCGTCTTGCTGTAACAGTTGACGCAATGCTTTAAGCATTTCCTCCGGGCGATTGCCCAAGGTATTGAACGCTTCGACAGTCACAGCAACGGACGGAAGTTTTTCCCGCTTTACCGTCACGGCGAGGCGCTCAAGCAAATACCGGACGTAATCGCCTTTCAGCACTGGATAGGCAGCAGACGTTGCGCCGGAAAACGTTTGATTGCGCTTTGCTGTCAGTTCGCTGACTTGAGCACGATGCGATCCTGTGCCTATGAACAGGAAGTATCCAGGCGTCTGCGGCCGTGGATTGATTGCATCACGGGCCGCTTTGACCGCTAGCAGCAACTGGTTGCCGTCCTCAGAAGCAATCGCGTCCTGGACTTCGTCAATGATCAGCACCAGATCTGTCTTGGCTTGATCAACGACCTCTGTGAACGCCTGGGCCAACGTTGGCCCGCGATTAGGCGCTTGGATTGATTACACCGGATCACAAATGAAGTACCCATCCCCATCTTTATCCCCTCCAGGCAACCTCTTACATTGAGCTCCAACGCCTACCCATTCATTCCGAAGGGCAGGTCACTGGAGACTCAATCATGCCTTTTGTCAGCGTACGCATTACCCGCGATGGCGTTACCTCAGAGCAGAAAGCTCAGGTGATCGCTGAAATGACTGAAACCCTGGAACGCGTCCTCAACAAACGTCCTGACCTGACCCACATCGTGATCGAAGAAGTCGACACCGATAACTGGGGCTACGCCGGCATCACCACCACCGAGTACCGCCGACAGCTGGCGGAAAAGGGGCAGTCATGAAGCCCTCGGTCACCCTGGATTTTGTCTCCGACGTCGTCTGCCCATGGTGCGCATTGGGTGCCGCGGCGCTGGAACAAGCGATCAACAACGTGGCCGGTGAAGTGGCGGTCGAGCTGACCTACAAGCCCTTCGAGTTGAACCCGGACATGCCGGCCGAAGGTGAACCGGCGGTCCAGCATCTGATGCGCAAATACGGTCGTACCGCCGCGGAAGTGGCAGACGGCAAGGCCACCCAAATCGCTCGCGGCCAAGCCATCGGTTTCATGTTCGACCTGGAGAAACGTACGCACTTCTACAACACCTTCGATGCACACCGTTTGCTGATGTGGGCGTTGCAGGAAGGCAAGCAGGTGGCACTGAAGAAGCTCCTGCTGCAGGCGTACTTCACCGACGGCCAGAACCCCAGCGATCGCGACACCTTGATCGACCTGGCGGAACAGGCAGGGCTGGACGGCGCCGCCGCCCACCAAGTGTTGGCCTCCGGTGCGTTCGGTAAAGAAGTACGGGAAGTGCAGGCGTTCTACCGCGATCACGGCATCCAGTCGGTCCCGGCCTTGGTGGTCAACGGCCGTCACCTGGTCGCAGGTTCGCAGTCGATCGCTTATTACGAGCAGATGTTGCGGCAAATGGCCCAGGTCCCCGCCGAAGCCTGATTCATCACTTAATCAAATCATCATTAATTTTTGAGGTATTCATCATGAGCCATTCGAAGAAAGTCGTCGTCATCACCGGTGCATCCCAAGGTCTCGGCGATGGCATGGTCAAAGCCTTCCGTGAACTGGGCTACAACATCGTCGCCACCTCGCGTTCGATCAAACCGTCCACCGACCCGCAAATCCACACCGTGGCCGGCGACATCGGCGAACCCGCCACCGCCCAACGCGTGATCAACGAAGCCATCGCCCGCTTCGGCCGCGTCGATACCCTGATCAACAACGCCGGTATCTTCGTCGCCAAACCGTTCACCGCGTACACCGCTGAAGACTACGCAGCCGTGCTGTCGGTCAACGTCAACGGCTTCTTCTACATCACCCAACTCGCCATTGCCGAGATGGAAAAACAAGGCAGCGGCCACGTCGTCAACATCACCACCAGCCTGGTCGACCACGCCATCGACGGCGTGCCATCGGTCCTCGCCTCGCTGACCAAAGGTGGCCTGAACTCCGCCACCAAATCCCTGGCCATCGAATACGCCAAGCGCGGCATCCGGGTAAACGCCGTGTCCCCAGGCATCATCAAAACCCCGATGCACGGCGTCGAAACCCACGAAGCCCTGGGCAGCCTGCACCCGGTCGGCCACATGGGCGACATCGAAGACATCGCCCAAGCCGTGGTGTACCTGGACAACGCCAAATTCGTCACTGGCGAAATCCTCCACGTCGATGGCGGCCAAAGCGCTGGCCACTAAGCCGCGCTGGAAATGAAAAAGCCCCGATCAGTCGGGGCTTTTTTTCGTCTGCCGGTTATGGGGTGACAGCAGGGCTTGCATGCAAGGCCAGCACCTTCACCGCGTCATCGATCACGGCTTTGCTCATGTCCACCAAGTAATGCGAGGCCCAGGCATCTCGGTCGGTAGAACGGTCGAACGCGGCTTCTTTGGTCAAGAGCTTGGCGATGTAGAGCAAGTCGGAAGCGTGGCCCAGGGCTTCGTGCAACGGGACACCGCTGTTGACGCGGAAGAGGGGTTGGTCGGAGTGGTAGGAGAAGGGGGTTAGGCCGGCGGTTTTTAGAGGCTTGGTCATTGGGCACCTCCGTGGAGGTGTTTGGTGAGCAGATTTTGAACAGACATAAGTAGAACTCCCAAATCAAAATGAGAGCTGCCACGTTCGTTCTCAGGCGAGTGGGTGGCAGCTATACGCAGGCTGAGAACCGGAGATATGGGAACCCGGCAGACCCGAAGATCTCCCACGCATAGCCGCCATTGCACGAAACTGCGGGCGTTAAAAAACGCCGGCATGCGTGATGTGGGGCGATGGTGCTCCCTTATCTTACTCAGGTTCTCAGGCCCGGTCGCTGAATTGGCAGCGACGGTTGAAAGGTAGCTGGGAGAGGGAGTGCTCGCAATCGTGGCGAGGTGGTGGCGGCGGTCGGGATTTGTCGGTGTGTGCGTCAGATGTTCCACTGGAAAATTAACGGATCGGGCCACTGGCTGTGGGCCTTGGGAGAAAAGGACACACTGGCACCAGATGTCGCGCCGAAATAATTTGAAAGTTAATGGCTCAAATTGGCGTTGGGGGAGGCTGCCTGCGCCTGTGGATAAACAGAAAGTCGCTAAGTGTGGACGCTTTGTGGACACTCCAGAAACGACAAAGCCCCTGCATTTCTGCAGGGGCTTTGTTTTGTAGACTCATCGGAAGTCATCGTCTGTGTTGGGTTTTTCCAGCTATGGAAATGATGCAGCCTTGCGTCGGCAACAGGGTTAACCCGCAATCGGTGCCAACAAACAGGTACCTAGGTATTGATAAAGGCAGGTTGTTTGCACATGGTGAGGTTGCCAAGGTTCTCGTTGATATCGAGTTTCGAAGTGCCGATATCAAACTGATAATAAACTTTCCAGGAAATCGCTGACCGGCTACCGGTGGTGCAGAACTTGATCAGCTTGGCCTTGCAGGTCGCCTCGTAATGGGTACCTGCAAGCATCCGTGCCGGGCTGGCACCGGGGTCTTTGGACTGGCATGGACAGTGCGACAGGAAAACTTCGGCTTTCGCGGGCGGGCGGCCACGCAAGGCAACGAAATTCTGCACGCACTCATCAAAGTGCTCGATCATCGACTCTTCCGCATGCCGGCTTTCTGCCTGGACACCGCGTTGCGTGACCAGGTCCAAGGCAACCGGCAGCGTTGCCTGATATAGCTTTTGATGTTCATCTTTTGTCAGCGTCCTCTTCAGCATTTGCGCATGCAATTTTAGCTTGTTGCCCACTGCGCTATTAGCCACCTGCTCACGGGACTGACGGCTGACAAACACGTAATAGCGCGCGCCCTCAAGGCTGAGCACCAGACCAATAGCACCTGGGCGCTCACGTAGCGGCAGCGCTTCTCGGAGTGTGTTTCGGTAAACAAGCATGTGCGTCTCCCTGATCGATAAACCATTACAAGGATGAACACGTGAGGGGCCGAATTTATTCCCAGTTGGCAGGGCCTGAAAGTCATCAGTCCCATCGGTCGGCCATTCGCTGCGCCACGCTCCCTTTGTATTGTTTTTCATAGAAGGAATTGTCTACCGCTGCCTTGCGCTCGACGTTGGGCTAAGGGGCAGATCTAACGGTTACAAACGGCAGCTATGGGTCGTTTTCTGACTTCGTTTAGAGGTTGAACTGCCAGGATGTTCCCAGGCGATGAGTGAGTAACCGCGTGGTCAGCAAATGGTAATAGCGCGTCCGATCAAGTGTGCTGATTTAGCCGTTGATTCAAAAAACAGCCAAGGGGTTTTCTCTGCCCAGTCCATGAATTGTCGCTGTGCCAGCGTTCACCGATCGCTGGTTGGATGGCTTTCGCCTTAAGCAGGTGACGTTCGCGCAGGTTGGCGCCAGTAAGTGGCCAAGTAGATAGGTTGCTGCAGTTAGATAAAGGGATGAGTTGCCGCAGTGGCCCTCTGGTAAAAGCAGACATCCATCACATCGCTGTGAACGTGTGAGCCGCCGGACGGTAATCGCACTGCGGGAGGACCACCACAGATGTGGCGTCGCTTCTAAATGTTCTGACTACCTGGGGTTGCTGTCAACGACAGCGCTTTGTCCGATTTTTTTCTACGCCTGCAAACAATCCGAAAGTCGCCAAGTGTGGACGCTTTGTGCACGTTTTCACTGTTTTGAGGAATTTGACGCAACAGTGTTCAGAAGCCCAGAAACGACAAAGCCCCGCATTTGCGGGGCTTTGAAAGTGGTGCGGCACCAGACGAACGGTATGTTTCGGCGAGACTAGGTTTTTCGGGCGTCTGGAGTTCGCTGGAAAATTCGGCGTACCCCAACTAGTAACTATAAATAAATCAGCTAGTTATGGCGTTCGGTGGAATCGAATTCGGGATTTTTTAGATGTCAGCACATTGTCGGTCTGTAAGTAATTTAGAGCTGCATACGAATGGAAAGCCTCCTGAATTGGAACGTTGTCGATCATCCCTTCCGTAGAGAATAGGCAGGAATCCGCCAAAAGCTGCCGTGGCGACAGGCAGCAGACGGCCAGAAGCGGTCCTCGATCCATGGTCATCTTCTATAAGATGGTGATGCATGTTTTCTTCGTCAGCTCTCAGCGTCAATATGTGTCGTTATGATCTATTTGGGCTGTACCTTCTATACCACTTCCAGTCTCGTCAGATTTTAGGCTCCTAACCATGGCAGTTCGCAAACATATACCTACAGAAACGAAACTGCGGCTGTTTTCGGCGGCTGCCGGTCACTGTCAACGCTCCGAGTGCCTCCAGCCTCTATTCCCTGCTGAAATAGGCGGAGATAAGCATATAGCCGAGATGGCTCATGTTATTCCGCACGGAGAATCGGGACCGCGACATGAAGAAAGGCCATCCGGAGAGTTCGAAGCTGACTCCTTTGAAAACCTTATCCTGTTGTGCCCGACATGCCATACGATCATCGACAAGGATCCCGACGGATATAGCCGGGGTACATTGTTAGGTTGGAAAAGTAACCACCTAGCCGCCTTGGCAAACAAGCAAGGAATTCGTGCATACGATGAGCGCGGCCAAGTTAGAGACGCTGTGGTCGCCGCTATGGCCGAAAACAAGGCCGTATGGAAGGAATTCGCGCCCTCTGATGGATCGAGCTTCGAATATGATCCGGAATCTGAAGCGTCTAAGACGTGGGTGCAGAGGATGCGAGGTGTCATACTGCCTAATCATTTCCGCATCCAAGCCATTATCAAGGCGAACCTGCATCACATGACGGAAACTGAGCGGCAGACATTCGCTCGATATCAAGAACATGTTCGAGGTCTCTCAGAACGTCACGTTTGTGGTGTCGCCGGCGGAGCTATCCGCTATCCCACAGAAATGGATGGAATCTTCGAATGAGCTGGCAGGTGAATTACGCACTTAAGTTTATTTGGGCAAATCACGGTGCAGCGTCGGCGCAGCATATCCGCGATGACGCTATCAGGATCACGATCCCTGACCGGCCCGACGTAGTTGCGGTTATCTCGGCCGACTACGCGATCAACGCCGAATTAGCAATGAGATACCATGCAGATTATCCCGACATGGATTTCCTATGCGGATATCGAAAGGAGTGTATCTGGGAAGGCGAGGCGATTAGATATTTAGAAAGCAACACAGTAGGCTGGGGAAATTCCGGCACACTTGGCTCCGCCATTCGCACAGGCGACGTAAAGACTGCGGCCCAGAAGGACTACTTCTTCGCGTATCGGCTTATACGGCAAATGAGATCCGTTACGAACCTCGATAGGGAGTTTGATCGTGTCTTCACGATGACGCTCGCCAGTGGGCGCACCTTCCGGGTAGGCATGATCATGGAGTACGAGCCGACAGCCGATGCCATTCGCACCTTCTGGGATAGGTTTGGCCCCATCGATATTGCCTGGAACATCAATCCCAACGGGCATCCCACTAACAATGCCATCGAAGCAGCGCGAAACCTCGGATGCCAGGTAATGAAATGGGACGAGTTAAAAGAACTGTTGCGGAACCGCTGATGACGGCGTGTGAAGTCGCGAAATACCTACTTAAATCCTGCAAGTCTCTGCAGGAGTTCGAGTCCTTCATGTTTGGCTCTTCGCTGTTCGGTGTGGGCAGCGATTATGACATTCTGATCGTCGGCCCATCTGGCCAGCCTCTGTCCCGACTGAAGGCGGAATTGAGTGTTGCAGGAAAGGAGTTACCGCTCGACGTTCTATATATGCTGCCGGCGGAGGCGGAGGAGACAGGGTTTGTAACGAGCGAAGGATGCATACCTCTCGCGCGATTGGCCGCCTCCGAAAAACGCTAACTTCTTTCATGGCCTTGGTCCGGAGAGTGCTTCCTGGACCACCGGCTCGAGCGTCTCGGCAAAGGAGGAGAAGGGGCAGCCAGCGATAATGTGTGCACTGCGATGCCAAGCGCTCTGTAAGCGCACGTTATGTTGGCTAGGCCACACCATCGACACAAGAATCTACCCGCATACCGCACGCATGTAGATATAGTGATCGATAAATAATTGTCGTGGGGGACTGCATCCGACTTGAAGCGGCCTGCCGAGCCCTGACACCTTCCATCGTAGGAGCGTGCGAAGCCCACGACCGCCGATGACCGCGCCGTTTTCGGGCTGCGCTCGCTCCTACAATGCCTGCCTAATATTCGGCACACACCGCTATCGGCCAAAGCAACGGGGCTTGCAATGAGGAGGAGTCCATATACGGATGACCGACGACAGGCTTGAATCGGAGGGCGGCTCTCTTAAATATTCGAAAACCTAATAAGATTGGAATAACCGCCCTGTTATTCACTTAAGGTATAAAAAGGCAATTGAACAGAAAATATGAATGCGGTAATGTCAATTTGGCATGAGCGTTTCGCTCATATGTTGCACTTGAGCAGAAAATCCCGAGATACCTTGCTGTGTCCTTAAATGGAAACGGCGGTGGTGCCTGATTTTAGGTATTACCAAGTGGGCTGGCGGCGGCAAGGAACCAATCCGCACCGACGATACCATCTCAATGATTAGCTCCGCTCGTAGGGTAGAGGCAAGCCAGTTTCGGGTTGCTCAAACGTACGCATCTCTGCTCTTTTCCTTCGCGAGAAGGCAGCGGACTAATACATCAAAGGATCATCAAGCAGCATGGATGAATACGCCCCCAGGAAGACCACTAATGAATCAATTTTTTCAATAGATAATTTGCTTGCGGCACTAGGTCTTAGTGAGGCCGAGTATGAGAGTATTCAAGATTTAGAAGAAAAAAATCGATACACGCCAATACATCTCAAAAAAAAGAATGGAGATGATAGGATCGTTTTCGACCCTCATCCACTCGTAAGAAAATTTCAGCGCAGAATAAAAAACAGGCTGTTCAATCAAATCAGATATCCTACGTACCTTTACGGTTCAATTTCTGATCTAGAACACCCACGGGACTATATATCCTGCGCACAACGACATTGTAAAGCCAAGACGATATTAAAAATTGATATAACTTCATTTTTTGACTTTATAGATTATGATTTAGTGTACAAAATTTTCAATGAGTTGTTTTTTTATTCCGACGAAGTATCTGAAGCATTAGCAGATATTTGCACTAGAGAGGGAGTTGTACCACAAGGAGCACCGACATCTAGCTTTATAGCAAACTTGTGTTTTTTTGACGTTGAAGGACAGATCGTTAAAGGGCTAGAGCGGCAAAAACTAAGTTACACTCGATTAACTGATGACATCACTGTCTCATCAGAGATACAGGATAAAGATCTAAATAAAGCAAAATCCACTATCGTATCAATGATCGAGCATGCAGGGTTCAAAGTAAACGAAGCGAAAACAAGTATAGAGTCAATTTCAACAACCGCTTTCAAAATTCATGGGCTGAGAGTTAACAAGGAAACCCCCCAGCTTCCGCGAGATGAGATCAGGGCGATCCGGGCTGCGGTCAACAACCTCAAAATTCTTTCGCGAGAACCCAATGCGAGGACAAGCTTTGACTATAGAAAACGTTATGAAAGCATATCTGGTCGAGTTAATAAACTGGCGCGCACAGGACATCCAAGATATAAAAAACATCGACTAGAACTAAAATCCATATTACCCCTTCCGTCCCAAAAAGATATTCGGCGCTGCCTCACTATGCTTTCTACTTTGATGAGGGACTACGACGTTTTTTGCAGTACCCCACTTTACATGAAACGATATCATCGCCTTCGGCACAGGTTGATACTGTTGCAGAGAGTTTATAAGCATGAAGCAAAAAAAATATGGACGGAGTTGAAAGTGCTAACTCCGACAAAAAGCAAAGCTGAACATGAATTATAAAAAGTACATTTTTTCAATAGCCGTTTTTTCTGCAGCGGTTTTGTGCGCAATCACACTCACATCTATATTTTTGACTCTATTAATAGCTCATAATAATTCTCTAGAATTCTGTTTCTCACCTGGATGTTTTGATTTCGCTGCAAAAGCTTTTCAAGAACCTATAAAAATCTTCAAAATCGGCGTTGAGTTTGGAACTTACGCATTCACTGCAATCGGAGCGGCAACCGCCATACTGACTTATGTAAATTCTGTAAAGGCAGAAAAAAACAACCGACATTTTCAAAAGCACTCTGAATTCAAAGCTTTTACTTCGGGGCTGGTAGCGCGACCAAACTCTGGTATAAGGCAAGAAAATTTCAACGCTAACAAATACTATGGTTTTTTATTTCCCCTATCGGCTGAGGCATATTTCATCCCCTCCGAACCGTACAACATTATTATCAACAGTATTGAACGGCAGATCGCAGAAACTCAAGCAAACTTTATTCCCGGTGATATACGATCAATTGAACAACATTGCAGGAATATGTTGGCGTATTTCCTTTCTTTGGGGATAGCTGTAGAAGAGCCAACAGAGGAAATTTTGATGATGCTTGAGCCCAAAATATTTTCTTTTATAGACAGTATAAATCAACAGTTTACAGATATTGAGATCAGCCTTAGAAGTAAGTCAAGGGATTACATACGCAGTATACAATAGTGTCATTTGTCGAACGCTGATTGGCAGTCAGTGCTGGGAACGTAAAAGATACTATCGGATAAAATAAATAGTTAAATATTACTGTCAGCAGATAATGCTCAAGAGCCAACCGTCCGCTGTCGAGAGCGGCAGGCACTGGCCATATTTAGGCGTTCAAATTTGCAAGCACGGGAATGACCTACAGCATTAATTTTTTCGATTGCAAGAGGGTGCATGATGCTTAGCCAAGATAGATATTGCTTAACGATTAATGTTCTTGGTCGAAATCCTGAAGTCGATATATCGAAGGAGGAGTTCGAGAACATTAAGCAATGCAATGCAGCGTTGTATGCCGCTTTAGCTGTCGAAGAAAAATACGAACTAATCACTTGCAATTATTTAGAATATGAGCAAGACCTTTTGACCTGCGCTCTAGCTCATCAGCTGCGGTTCTCAGCTGACTATACTGACATGTTTGATGAGATCACAAAATTTAATAGGCGGATCACAAATATTTTAACTTCGACTCGCATGTACATGGATCATATGCCGAGACATTTAAAAAGATGCCTGCCAGCCGAAGATAAAACTGAAGTTGAGTCTTTTTTTGAGGGGCTCACACATGGCGAATACGACGCATACTTTGAATATGCTTTCCTCGAAGCCTTGAGAAATCATCTTCAGCACGCAGGTCTATGCGTTAGTCAGGTAACTTTAGACAATAGGAATTATCCGGTAAGCGATGGGGGGCGTCTATGGGAAAATCGCACTCTAGTCTTCACCGATAAGAAACTTTTTGATGGAAATCCAGATTTTAAAAAAGCTGTAATTAATAGGATGCCTGATAAGGTTGAGCTAACAACCGCAATACGGGTTTACATCGGCTGTATTTCTCGAATACACGATAAAGTTCGCGATAAAATTCAAATATCAGTTGATGCTGCTCGCGCCTCGCTTGAGGAAATACTCAAAAAATATAGCGACCTGTGCGCATCACCCACAAAGATGGTGCACGCTAATCGTTATTCATCTGCTCAAGACAGCCCGGAAGAGGTCGTGCTGATTTTTTTCGAGTGGGACAACATTAGAATCAAGTTGCAAAATAAGAACATGACGAATTCAAATCGTGCACGGCATTATGTCAGTAACCGTACGAATACAACAACGATCCTACCTGAGGCGAGTGACCCTGCCTGATTCAGCGCGGCCATGTGAGCGGCATATTGACGTGGAGGGGGGCGGGAGTTTCGCCATAGGTTTTCCACGTCTCACATTTTTTGCAAGTGCGAGCGTTCATAGTGGTGGTTGTTTGCTGCGTATGCCGTTCTGGAATGGCTGCTTCTGGCCGTTTTCTGACCTTCGTTTAGAGGTTGAACTGCCAGGATTTTCCTAAGCGATGAGTGAGTAATTGCATGGTCCGCAAATAGTAATAGCGCGTCGATTGAGTGTGCTGGTTTAGGTGGTGATTCAAAAACCACGCAAGGTGTTTTCTCTGCCAAGTCCATGGATTGTCGCGTTGCCAGCGCTCAGCGATCGCTGTTTGGATGGCCCTCGCCTGACGCAGGTGGCGTTGGCGCGTGGTATGCGACCCGGTTAGGACGCCCGCCAGGAACAGGTCCATATCGAATGCCGTGCTCATGCGCGACCACCAATGTAAGCGGCCACCACGACGATACGGTTGTGCCCCAGCTCATAGCTGATGTGTACTCGGGCTTCCTGATCGAGACGTCGGTCGAGTTGATAGCAATGGCCACCGTTGATGGGGGCGGGATGGTGGGTGATTTGCTCATAGCGTTCGCACGCATAGGCTGCCCGCAATTCGTGGAAGCCTTTGAGGTTGTACTGATGGAGGATGTCCCGTGCAGGACGGACGATTCCCCGTTGGAAATCGAGGTAGGTTTCGTTCGGTGCAAGTAGGCTGCGGCTACCGTCGGGTGAGACCTGTTCGGCGAATCTCAGCGCCTCGCGAATATGATCATCCGCCCTGATCCAGCGAGGTGCCGAGGCACCTGAGCGGCCCCCCTTGGTGCCATCCTGGATGTTGATCTTGCCGTATTGTTCGGCCTCACGTTTTAAGCGCGGAAGGTCGGCCAAAATGGCCTCGCGTAAGCGCATGCCGGTGGCTCGCGCTAATTGAGCGATGGCCGCGGCACGCGGCTGCTGGTGTGCGCAAAGCACCTCTACGACCCTCTTCACATGTTCGCGGTCTTGGCCTTGCGGCACCGAACGACGAACACTGGTGCGCCGCATTCCTAGCGCCTTGCTCGGACTCGGTACTTTCACATACTGATCACCGCGAAGCGCTGCCAGGGTCCGATTGACGCTGGACAATCGGTTTTGCGCAGTAGCGATGGCTAGCTCACCTGGTTCAACTTGCTGACGCAGATGTCCGGCGTAGTCCAACAAAGTCTGTCGATCAATCCGCCGCGCATCGTTAAACCCGGGCCCATCCTCCGACCGACACCACCGAACAAACGCCTGCCAGCGATCACTGTGCGCTTTAACGGTCCCATAGTGCCCGCCGCCGAACATGTCTTTCAGCGCTTGCGGCCCGGCATAGCTCAACTGCCGACCATAGCCAAAATTGCGTCCATCTCGCCTGCCCACCAGTGCCATGATCAATCTCCTCTCGAAGCCAAAACCTTTGAAACCTTCCCCACGTCATCCCGCCAAGAATGTTGAGTGTTATCAGGGATCAAGGCACCTGCGACCTGTGGGGAATGTCCTCTACGCGGGACTGGCGTCTCCTTACGACCGGGAGCTTGGGCATCTCATGATCTGGCCTCCTGAGCACTTCCAAAGAAGTGGGCGGGTGGAGGCTGCACTGGCTGACGAGACCAATACCGCGAGATCCTGAGTCAGGTGAAGGCAGCGATGCGATGACTGGGGTATGCCTGACTGTCAGTCAGGTGCAGTCCATTCCGTGGGCTGCGGCACCATCATCTACAACGCTGTTGCTGGGGACTTCGGTGTTTGTCACGCCGATTGTCACGAGGGGGAATGCCGAAAAGACTTGTACGAGGTGGCCTGCAGCAGTGGTAGGAGCGCCCGTCTCTTTCCGGGAGAAAGAGACGGGCGCAGGTTGGCGCACGGGAATGGCCAAGCGGATAGGTTGCTGCAGGGCAGCTATGAAAGGGGATGAGTTGCCGCAGTGGGCACACGGGTAAAAGTAGGCATCCATCACATCGCTGTGACCGTGCGAGCCGCCGGACGCTCATCGCACTTTGGGAGAACCACCACGGTGTGGCGTAGCCTTAAAGGTTCTGGCTACCTGGGTTGCTGTCGACGACAGCGCTTTGCCCGATCTTTTCTACGCCTGTGGATAATTCAGTTCGCGCCACGTGTGGACGTTTTTGTGGACGCTCCAGAAACAACAAAGCCCCTGCATTTCTGCAGAGGCTTTGTTTTGTATGGTGCCGGCACCAGGAGTCGAACCCGGGACCTACTGATTACAAGTCAGTTGCTCTACCAACTGAGCTATACCGGCGTGTTAGGGCGACGATTATAGCGATTGGCGTGCGTCTGTAAACCCCTGAATTCTGACTATTTTTGCGTCGCGGTCAGGTCATGCGCGGCGCAGGACGGTTTTGAGTTTTTGCACGGCGCGCCAGGCGCGGCTGTTTTGCATGGCGCGCAGTTGGGCTTCGGCTTGTTCGGCGCGTTGCAGGGCGCTGGCCAGGGCTTTTTCGGTGTCGGCGATGGGGTGGCTGAACTTGTGGCCTTCACAAAACTGGAATTCGTCGAGGTTGCACGGTGGCAGTTCGAAGGCGCCTTTGAGGTGCAGGTGTTCTTCGGCGAGGTAGAAGGTGTTGATGCCGTCGAACAGGATGGAGTGGTAGCCAGCGCCGGTGATCAGGGTTTCCCAGGTCTGGTCGCGGTTCCACGGGGTTTCGATGAGGATGATCCACGGCCGGTACTGGCTGAAGTCCATGCCGCGCAGCACGGTTTCTTCGTGGCCTTCGACGTCGATTTTCAGGAAGTGGATGGGGCGGTCCTGGGCGTATTGCTCGCAGATCGAGGTCAGGGTGCGGGATTTGACGGTTTGCGTGCGCACGTCCATGCCGGCGTCTTTGTGCTGCTGGGCGAGCGCGGGGTCGAGGGTGGAGAGGCCGGTGCCGGCGATGCCGTAGAAGGTCAGGTCGTCGGCGGATTCGCCCACCACGCATTGCAGATTGGTGTCGTTGGGCCGGAGTTGGCTCAGTTTGTCGTAGAAGTCTTGCACCGGCTCGACGTTGACGCCGGTCCAGCCGCGGTCATAAAAGGCTTTGGTGACGGAATCGGAGACTGGGTCGTTAGCGCCCACATCGATATAGAAGCCGTGTTCGAAGAACTTCAACGCGCGCCATAAACGGATGTCTTCGAAGTTCTGTGCGTAAGAAATAAACGTCACTGTGCTTTCCCTGTTCGTCGATGAGGTCGCGACTGCACACACATTAGCGGCCTTCTTGGCGTTGGTATAACAAGCCTGACGACCGCGCGCAATTGCCTCCCGAATAGGTCCGGAATTCGGCGGTTATGTCGTTTTGCTTGGATGCTTATGCACAACGCCATTGTTGAACCGCAGATCAGGATCCAAGATTTGTGGAGTCGTTCTCATTAGTGCGCAAATGACTGTTTTACTGGTTTTTTATCCGTATGAATAAAAAACGACCAGTAGCTGTTTCTGCCAGTAATCAGTGTTTTTATTGAGCCTGTAAAGTTTTCATCAACAGAGTTATCCACAGGCAGGCGCTCAGGTTAGCGCTCAGCCAGAAGCAGCAGATTCCGGGGTGTCAGGGGTGTTTCACAGAACAGGCCGAGCCGCACGTTGTAACCCTGCCCTTGTAGGAAAAGTGCTCGGTCCAGATTCAGCCAAATCTCCAGTGGCCGTCGGAACAGCCCGCGCAGCAGTTCCAGGTTGCGCACCTGCGCCAATCGCTGCCAGCCAGCCGATTCCAGCGTAGACCAGTTTTGCGCGCCCACTGTGGATAACTCTTTTATTTGCGCCAGATCGCGGCAGTAATCGGCGAACGGTTTATCCAGCCAGGCGCTGGGCAGCGAAGGCGTGGGCAAATACTCATCGATGCCGCGCAGTTGCCGCTGCAGCAGGTCAAAGGCCAGGCGTCGCGCCATGGAGGTATCGCGCTGGCGGCGGACACGGGCGCCGGCGGTGACGGTTTCGCTCATCGGCAGTGCAAGGTCTTCGAGCGATAGTTGTAAGGCGCATGCCTTGGCGGCGTCGGAAAGTGGTTGGTAGTCCGTGGTCCCGATGCGGTTGTAGCAACACGGGGCAATCGCCAATTGCCGGCAGCCGGCGCCGCTGGCCAAGTGCATCAAGCGCACATGCAGATCGCCGCACGCGTGCAGGGCTACCGGCGTGTGTTCGGCGTTCAACAACGCCGCTGCGCCAGGGGCGAGCACGTCTTGCTCGACGTGCAGTGCGCGCAGGTGATGGCGCTGGCTGAGTGCCTGACCGCTCGCGACCAGCGCCGGGTCGTGTTCCAGGCAGGTGAGTTGTTGCGTATCGGCTAAAAGACGACGGCCGAGATGACCTTTGCCGGCGCACCAATCCAGCCAGTGCGTTGGGGCGTGCGCAAAATCAAGACGCCCGGCAAAGGCTTCGATCTGTTGCCATTTGCGGCCGGGCACGTCGACGTTCAAGCGATGGCGGGCCGTGGCCAAACCAGCAGCGGGAAATAGTCCTACGGCGCTCAGTTCAATGGACTGCGTCGCCAGGGACGGGAACGGCGCCGGCGCGTCGAGTAATTCCGGGTGGTTGTGGCTGGCTTCGGCGTCTTCCAGGGAGCGCTGGCGTAGCCAGTGCGCCAACTCTGGGTAGGACGTTTCCCACGCTAAATGCAGATGAGTAAACGGTCGCGGTTTCCACAGCGCTTGATGCTCGCAGAGGAAAGCATCAAGCGCAGTGAATCGGGCGAGCAGCGCATCGCCCGTCAGCACCGTGCCGTCAGCGACCTTGGCAGGCATCGACGCGCAACCAGCGCTCCAGCAGCTTGAAGCCGCGCACCAGCACATAGGCCATCAGCAAATAGAACATCCCGGCGGCGAAGAAGATCTCCACCGGCAAATAAGTGCGGGCGATGATGGTGCGGGCCATGCCGGTCAGCTCCAGCAAGGTCACGGTGCTGGCCAGGGCGCTGGCCTTGAGCATCAGGATCACTTCGTTGCTGTACGCCGGCAGGCCAATACGCGCCGCGCGGGGCAGGATGATGTAAAACAGGGCTTTGGGTTTGGACATGCCCAAGGCCCGCGCCGCTTCGATTTCCCCCGGCGGGATTGCCTGGATGGCGCCGCGCAGGATCTCGGCAATGTAAGCGGCCGTGTGCAAGGTCATGGTGGCGGTGGCACACCAGAACGGGTCGCGCAGGTACGGCCACAGAGCGCTGGTGCGCACCGCATCGAACTGTGCGAGGCCGTAATAGACGAGAAACAGTTGAACCAGCAACGGTGTGCCGCGGAAAAAGAAGATGTAGCCGTAGGGAAATGCCCGCACGTACCACAGACGTGACGACCGGGCGATGCCTAGCGGGATCGCCAGCAGCAGGCCGGCAATCACCGCAATGGCCACCAGCTCCAGAGTCAGGGTCGCGCCTTGGGCCAGTTTCGGCAGCCATTTGATGATGACTTCCCAGTTCATTGGGTGCTCCTCGCGAAGCCGCGAGCGGCGCGTCGTTCCAGAAAGTGCATGCCGATCATGGCCAAAATGGTCAGGCCCAGGTACATGAACGCGGCGACCATATAGAAGGTGAACGGTTGCTTGGACACGGTCACGCCGATTTGCGCATGGCGCATGATTTCTTCCAGGCCGATGACCGAGACCAGCGCGGTGTCTTTCATCAGGATCATGAACAGGTTGCCCAGGCCGGGCAGGGCGATGCGCCACATCTGCGGCATGATCAAACGGGTGAAGATGCGGGTTTTCGACAGCCCCAGTGCGACGCCGGCTTCGCGGTGGCCTTTGGGAATGGCCAGGATCGCGCCGCGAAACACCTCAGTGGCGTAGGCGCCGAAACACAAGCCGAGGGCGATCACTCCGGCGGCGAAGGCATTCAGTTCGAGGTCGGGTTTGCCGAAAAACTGACCCAACGCTCGCATCAGGTTGACGGTGCCGAAGTAGATCAACAGCACCCAGAGCAATTCTGGAATGCCGCGTACCAGGGTCGAATACGTACCGCCCAGCCATTGCAGCGGCTTGTATCGCGACGTCTTGGCCAAGGCCCCGAGCAGGCCAAGCACCAGCCCCAGGCATAACGCCGAGAGTGCCAGTTTGACGGTCATCAGCGCGCCAGCGGCAAGCGCCGGGCCGAATCCGTAGAGATCGATAGTCATGGGTGTTTAGTCAGGTCGCAGCAGGCTTTCAATACCCGGCGCGGTCAACGACGGCGCCGGGTCAGGCCGCTCAGCTATTAATAGATGCTGAACGGGAAGTACTTGTCGTTGATCTTCTTGTAAGTGCCGTCTGCGACGATTTCTTTCAGGGCGACGTTCAGCTTCTCGCGGATGGCATCGCCTTTTCGTACAGCGATACCGATCTTGTCGCTTTCTTCCACCGGGTCGCCCTTGAATTCGTAAGGCTTGCCGGCGTCGCTTTTCAGCCACTCGTAGTTGACATATTTGTCCGCGAGGATGCCGTCCAGGCGACCGGAGGTCAGGTCGAGGTAGGCGTTTTCCTGGGTGTCGTAGAGTTTGACTTCGACGCCCGGCATGTTGTCTTCGAGGAAGGTGCCGGCGAGGGTAGCGCGTTGGGCGCCGATGACTTTGCCTTGCAACGAATCCTTGTCGGTTTTGAATTCGACGTTCTTCGGCGCAATGAACTGCAGCTTGTTGGAGTAGTACGGGTTGGTGAAGTCCACCGCTTGCTTGCGCTCTTCGGTGATCGACATCGAGGAGATCAGGAAGTCGAATTTGTTGGCGTTCAGCGCCGGGATGATGCCGTCCCAATCAGACGTGACGATGGTGCACTCGACTTTCATCTTGGCGCACAGCGCGTTGCCGATATCGACGTCGAAACCCACCACATTGCCGCTGGCATCTTTGTTGTTGAACGGCGGGTAGGCCGCTTCGACGCCCATCTTCAGGGTTTCGGCGACGGCACCAGCACTGAACGCCAGGGTAACGGCGGCGGCCAGGAAGATTCTTTTGTAATTCTGCATGCGGGTAGCTCCGTTAGCGGTTGCTGGACATGAATTGTTTGCAGCGCGCCGAAAGCGGGTTTTCAAACACCTGCTGTGGCGATCCTTGCTCTTCGACCACGCCCTGATGCAAAAACACCACTTCGCTGGACACCTGACGGGCAAAACCCATTTCGTGGGTCACTAGCAGCATGGTTCGGCCTTCTTCGGCCAGGGCGCGGATCACATTTAGTACTTCCTGGACCATTTCCGGGTCAAGCGCAGAAGTGGGCTCGTCGAACAGGATGACTTTGGGCTGCATCGCCAGAGTGCGGGCGATTGCCGCGCGTTGCTGCTGGCCGCCGGAGAGTTGCGCTGGATAGGCGTGTCGCTTGTCAGCGATGCCGACTTTAGCCAGCAAGGCTTCGGCGACTTCGATGGCTTCGGCCTTGCTCTGGCCAAGCACGCGGCGCGGGGCTTCGATGATATTGTCGAGCACGCTCATGTGCGGCCACAGATTAAAGTTTTGAAACACAAAACCAATCTCGCTGCGCAGGCGATTGATCTGTTTGCCGTCGGCGGCCACCAGTTCGCCGTTCTTTGCGGCCTTGAGTTTGAGTTCTTCACCCGCCACCAGAATCTGGCCCTGATGCGGGTTCTCCAGCAGGTTGATGCAGCGCAGGAAAGTCGACTTGCCGGACCCGGAGGAACCCAGGATCGAGATCACATCGCCGTCGCGGGCGGTCAGCGAGATGCCTTTGAGCACCTCAAGCGAACCGTAGCGTTTGTGCAAGTTGCGGATTTCCAGCGCGGGCGTGGCCTCAGCCATGTGGGTTCCTCATTAACTAGTGCGCTCCTGCTGTTGGATGGCCGTCCTGACGAAGCGGCCACGCTAGCATAGCGTCTGAATGCCAGCCAACCGGCCCCGGACGCCGGGCGGCGCAACGATGATGAGTTGTCGCATTGGCGCAGCAGACTGTCGCGCCATCAACAACAAGGCGTATTAGATGCCGGCTTGCCGGTGTAGATCGCAGGCCTGGCGTGAAAAAAGGCGCGATGGTGCCAGCTTTGGCCTGGGGTGTGAAGCGTTAACCGGCCGAAGACGGCCGGAATGCACTTTTAGTGTGCGAAAGTGTGTCTTTAAGTGTTTTTATAGTGCGCCGTTTCGTTTAAGAAGTGAGTCGCAGGGTAACGCTCTGGCTAATAGCCATTAATCTCAATGACTTGCGAT
The DNA here is from genome assembly GCF_031583775.1 of Pseudomonas rhizozeae. NCBI lineage: Bacteria > Pseudomonadati > Pseudomonadota > Gammaproteobacteria > Pseudomonadales > Pseudomonadaceae > Pseudomonas > Pseudomonas rhizozeae. The sequence continues at coordinate 69,109 of NZ_JAVLSB010000049.1, read as the reverse complement.
GACCGTCCGGTCGCGCTGTAGGCCGCGTCCTACCGGTTCGTGCAACATTTTGGCGCAATTATTGCGTGCAGAATAAGAAACGCCCCGTTGGATTCTTTTTACGAGAAGGCTTCCGAACCGGGCGACCGCATTCGCTTTCCCTTACAAAGGTAGTTTCAATGAGCAGTACCCAAAGCTCTAATGGCCTCGAACAGGGGCTCAAACCGCGTCATGTGACCATGCTCTCGATTGCCGGGGTGATTGGTGCCGGCCTGTTTGTCGGCTCTGGCCATGCCATCGCTGCAGCGGGCCCTGCCGTGCTGCTGGCCTACGCCGCCGCCGGTACCCTGGTGGTGCTGGTGATGCGCATGCTCGGCGAGATGGCCGTGGCGTCGCCGGATACCGGTTCCTTCTCGACGTACGCCGACCGTGCAATTGGCCACTGGGCCGGTTTCACCATCGGCTGGTTGTATTGGTGGTTCTGGGTGTTGGTGATTCCGCTGGAGGCCAACGCCGCTGCGACCATCCTGCATGCCTGGATCCCTGACGTGGCGATCTGGGTGTTTACCCTGGTGATCACATTGCTGCTGACGGTGACCAACCTGTTCAGCGTCAAGAATTACGGTGAATTCGAGTTCTGGTTCGCCCTGATCAAAGTCATCGCGATTATCGGTTTCATTGTGCTGGGCATCGCGGCGATCTTTGGCTTGCTGCCAAACAGCCAGGTCAGCGGCGTTTCGCACCTGTTCGACACGCAAGGCTTCCTGCCTAACGGCATGGGCGCGGTGCTGGCGGCGATCCTGACTACCATGTTCTCGTTCATGGGCACCGAGATCGTCACCATTGCGGCGGCTGAATCGAAGAACCCTGGCCAGCAAATCTCCAAGGCCACCAACTCGGTGATCTGGCGGATTGGTTTGTTTTACCTGGTGTCGATTTTCATCGTGGTGTCGCTGGTGCCGTGGAACGACCCGGTCCTGGCGAGCGTCGGTTCGTATCAAACCGTGCTTGAGCGCATGGGCATCCCGAACGCCAAGTTGATCGTCGATATCGTGGTGCTGGTTGCCGTCACCAGTTGCCTGAACTCGGCGCTGTACACCGCGTCGCGCATGATGTTCTCGCTGGGCAAGCGCGGTGATGCCCCGGCTGTGTCGCAACGTACCAACAAAAGCGGAACCCCGTATTGGGCGGTGATGCTGTCGACCGGTGCAGCGTTCCTGGCGGTGTTCGCCAACTACGTCGCCCCGGCGGCGGTGTTTGATTTCCTGCTGGCCAGCTCCGGCGCCATCGCATTGCTGGTGTACCTGGTGATTGCCTTCTCGCAACTGCGCATGCGCAAACAGCGAGTGGCACGCGGTGAGAAAATCGCCTTCAGCATGTGGCTGTTCCCGGGCCTGACTTACGCCGTGATCGCTTTCATCATCGCAGTGCTGACCATCATGCTGTTCCAGGACGCCCATCGCGTGGAGATTCTCGCGACCGGCCTGCTGAGCGTGTTGGTGGTCGCCGCCGGCCTGATCGTCGCGCGTCGGCGCAAGGCGGAAAAGCGTGGCGCGGTGGTGTTGAGCTGATTCACCTGGCTTGACGTAAAAACGGCCGCAGTCAGGGATGACTGGCGGCCGTTTTTTGTTTTGTGCTCAGGCGCTTATTCGGCCTTTTGTTCCTGCGCTTCCAGCGACTGGCGATAGCTGTCCAGCGCAGCGCCGAAGTCGGTGATGAATTGCGGGTGGGTAAGCCAGGCCTGGGCGGTGTCGCGGTCCATGCCGTCTGCCCACATGCGGTAGTCGATCAGCATGTCGGCGGCCAGGTGAGTGGCGGCCATGGCTTCGTTGTCGGCGTTTTCCATGTCCAGCAGTTCGGGGTGGTCATTGATGATTGCGCTGAGTTCATTCAGCAGGATCATCAGCATCTCGTAGCGGCTGGTGGCCTCGGCGTCGCGCATTTTGCTGAACATCGCCAGGGTGTATTCCGGGATCGGCTCGCCGATGTCGCCCAGGTCGTCGTCCAGCGTGGCGGGCTTGCGGCCGAACATGTTGATCTGTTTGGCTTTGATCTTTGCGCGCTTGGCGCGCTTCTGCTGCTTGTTAAGAGAGGCCATGGGAACTCAGGTCGGTGTCTGTGGGTTTTGTGCAGCGATGACGTCGGACGCTGCCACGTAGTCTTTCTGGAAGGCTGGGGATTCGATCCAGGCCAGGGCCGCGGCTTCATCCGCCTCGGTGGACCATTGGCGGTACTCGATCAGTGCGGCGAGGATGAAGTCCATCGCGCCTTCCTCACCTTCTTGTTCGTACACCAGCGTCAGTAACGGGTCTTCGAGGAAGGCCATGCACATGGCTTGCTGGCTGGTCTTTTCGGCATCGATCATTTTTTTGAACAGATCGGTCAGGTCGACCGACTCGAAGTCGATGCGGTCATCGTTCGGGTCCAGCTCGACCGGCGCGGCCGCCCGCTGAGTGCGGTTCTGCTTGGCCTTGGCTTTGGCGCGGGTGGCGCGTTTTTGCTGCTTGTTGGCGGAGGCCATGGGCGATGTTCCGTGTTCCAGTTGAGAGGGCAGGTCGCTTAGCGGCGCGGCACCGGTCGCCCCGGTGTGTCGGGGGGCAGTTCGCCGGTTTGCAGCCAGGACAGTGCAATGGGCCATAGTGTGGCTTGGTATGCGCTGCGAAAAAAGGCGAAATGTCCGACTTCTTTTTGGCCGATGTCTTCGGGCGTGATTCGCCAGTGGGTTCGGTCGCCGCCAGTAAAGTAGGCAAGCAACCGCTCGATCGCCGGAATCGTCCCGTAAGGGTCGTCGCTGATACTGATCGCCAGCAGCTGCGCGCTGACGGCGGCGAAGTTCTGCACATGCTGCTCCTGACCGCTGGGGCGTCGCTCATAGCGCGGCGTGGGCGTGCTCCAGTCACGTACGACGCCGGCGGGAGTGTCTTCCAGCCAGCCGAGGCGTTTGCCCGGGAAATAGCCGCAGAGCAGCGTCAGCAGCGGCATGATCACGTGCCATCTGCCAAACATTCGCCAGCGATGCGCTGCAGCATAGTCACGCCAGTAGGCGAATTGCGCGCCAACCGTCACCACGCGTCGGATTGACCTGCCCGACGCCGCCAGGCCTACCGCGCAGCCTCCGAAGCTGTGCCCGACCACATCAATCGGTTGCCCCGCAAACTCCCGTTGTGCGCGTTTGAGCATCGCCTCGAAATCCAGCGCGCCCCAATCGCTCCACGAGGCCCTGAGCCCCTTCAACGAGGCCGGACGAGACTCGCCGATGCCCCGGTAGTCGTAGGTAATGACATCGAAGCCATTGGCGAACAGGTAAGCGGCAAAACGCGAGTAGTGCCGGCAGCGCACCGACGTGGCGGCATTGATGATCACCACTGGGCGCGTCGGGTCTGGCACGCCGTGGCGCCAGATAAAACCACCGAGGCGGTAGCCGTCGGCCGCTGTTTCCTGGAACGGCTCGCCGGACGCCGGGCTGGGCTGAACGCGCTCGGTTGGAGCGCAGGGCGGTGCGGCCGAGTCCTGCACATTCATCGACTGTGGACCTTTGCGGGTAGTTGCCAACCATAGTCTGCGCGAGCTGCGTGGACAATTGGCTTGTTGCTATTGGGCTTGGTTGAGCAAGCGCTCTTCAAACCGGAAGTGGGTCCAGCTCAATTCGTGACGCAGTGCGTCACAAATTGGGAAAGCCATGTAGAACAAGCGCATGTTACGAAGGTTGGACGCGTCAAATCCTTTGCCAAACTGCGCTGTCAGCGATTTGGCGAGCGTCACTAACAGTTGTTTTCCATAGACCGCCCGACTCGCTCCTTCCTGCTCGAACTCAACGATATGCCGCCCGATCTGCCAACAGGTTTGCACCTGGGCCGTGTCAACGGCGCGCATAACGGTTTGCCTCGCCTCGCGGATCAGGCTGCCGAGTTCACCGAGCAGGGAGTTGATATGGGGGTCTTGGTTGTTGTCAGTTTTCAGCAGGGGCATGAGATTTTCTGCATCCGGGACAGAGGGCAGAAAAGAATGACAAAAGGGGAGTGGGTGCGATGCCGGGCGTTGCTGACAACGCGGCGAGAAAGGTTGGAATAGTCTGCCGGCTGAGTGCTGCTGACGAGTCATCTACAGGCTTCATGGCCTGTGGTCCGATTCGCCAAGCCTGTGTCACCAAACGCCGGGCATAAAAAAACCCTGAATCTGCGATTCAGGGTTTTCGGTATTTGGTGCCCAGAGACGGAATCGAACCGCCGACACGGGGATTTTCAATCCCCTGCTCTACCGACTGAGCTATCTGGGCAACGGGGCGCATTAAACGGGTTTTTCAGGGGGTCGTCAAGCAAGTTTTCAAAAAAAATTTAACTATTACCGTCGCTTACGAAGCGACCCCCGATGAAACGGGGTTATTCGGACGGCGGCACGTAGCCTTCGGCCTTGGCGTATTCCTCGCCGGAAAAGTACTTGTCCATCTCGCCTTGAAGGTATTTACGGTCTTCGGCGTTCATCATGTTCAGGCGTTTTTCGTTGATCAGCAGGGTTTGATGCTTCTGCCAGTCAGCCCAGGCCTTGGCCGAGACGTGATCGAAAATGTCCTGGCCCTTAGCACCGGGAAACGGTGCGCGCTCCAGGGCTGGCAATTCTTCTTTGTACTTGCGGCACATGATGGTGCGGGTCATGACAACTCTCCTGCGTTCAAGACGGCGGCCGCGCGTTCGAGCAAGGTTTTGACCGGGGCAGCAAGGCCCAGGCGCGGCGGGGTGGCGAGGTTATACCAGAGCCAGTCGGCCTCGGCCACGTGATGACCGGCTTCTTGCACCTGAACCAGCCAGGGCTCGATCGCCAACTGGAAGTGGCTGAAGGTGTGCACCAGGCTTGGCAACGCTTGTTGCTCGCCCAATTGCAATGAGTGTTGCAGTGCCAGGTGTTGCAGATCGTCGAGGTCATCGAGTTCCGGCAAACTCCATAAACCGCCCCACAGGCCGGTCGACGGGCGGCGATAAAGCAAAATGGCGCCGTCGCGGTTGGCCAGCATCGGCATCAGCGTGCGCTTCTGCGGAATCGTTTTGCGCGGTTTGGGGATTGGGTAGCGAGTCTCGAGACCCAACAGGTGTGCTTCGCAGCCTTTTTCCAGCGGGCACAGCAGGCAACTCGGCTTGCTGCGGGTGCAGAGCGTAGCGCCCAGGTCCATCATCGCCTGGGTGTAGGCGTTGACGCGATCATGGGGGGTGAAGCGTTCGGCGTTGGCCCACAACTGCTTGGCGACTTTAGGCTCGCCCGGATAACCCTCCTGAGCGGTAAACCGCGCCAGCACCCGTTTGACGTTGCCATCAAGGATCGGCGCCCGCAGGCCCATGCTCAGGCTGGCGATGGCACCGGCGGTGGACAGGCCAATGCCCGGCAACTCGACCAGTTTTTCCACATCCCGTGGAAACTCGCCGCCGTGTTCGGCGACGACGATCTTCGCGGTTTTCTGCAGGTTGCGCGCGCGGGTGTAGTAACCGAGGCCGGTCCACAGGTGCAGCACCTCGTCTTCCGGCGCGGCAGCAAGGGCTTCGACCGTGGGCAGCGAAGCCATGAACCGGTCGAAGTAATTGAGCACGGTGCTGACTTGCGTCTGCTGCAACATGATTTCCGAGACCCACACCCGATACGGCGTGATGCCCTGTTGCCAGGGCAAATCGTGACGGCCATGGCGGTCGTACCAGTCCAGTACCGCGCTGGAGAACTGCTCCGCTCTCATCGTTTGAACAGCCCTTTCAGTGCGTTTTTCAGTTCCGGGCTGACTTTGTCGCCTAATTTTTCGTCGATTTTTTCGCTGATCTTGTCGCCGGCCAGTTTGGTGGCGACCTGGCCCATGCGCTCATTGTCGAGGCGGCAGGCCTTGGCGCCCAGTTCCAGCGGACCGCGGCAGCGCAATGGCCACTCGATGCCGACAAACTTGTCACCCACCTGGCAGGCCGGATCCGGCATGGCGCTGGTGTCGCCTTCAACGACGATGCCGACGCGGTAGTCCATGCCCATCACGCGCAAATCGATGTCGCCATCACCGTTGACGGTCATGCCGGGAATGCGCACTTTCAGGTCTGGATTACTGGCGACACCGTTACGGAACGTCAGATTGCCCCTGAGCTCCTGGAACGGCGTGTCCTTGCCCCGCGGTTCGCCGCTGAGGGATTTACGATTGAGCGTGGCGATGCCTTTGCACAACTGCTGCTCAAGGTTGGCGTTAAGCAATACGCCATTGTTGATGACGAAACTGGCATTGCCATTGAGGGTTTCGATCAAGGCTTTCTGGCTGTTGCCGTTGCCGGTGAGGTTGCTGTTGAGCGTCACCAGACCTTTGACCGGCGGATTCTTGCCCTGGCTTTCGAGGATTTTCTCTGCCGGCACGCGGCTGATGCTGGTCTGGATACTCAGTGCCGGCACCGGCTGGCGCACGTCCAGCGTGCCTTTGGCGTTGAAGTTGCCGTTGTACAACTCGCCACGCAGGTCTTGCAGGGTAAGCAATCCGCCCTGGCCGGTGGCTTTGAGCGTGGCGTTCTGGATCGGCAGTTTGTCGAGGGTCAGTTGGCCGAAGCTCAAGTCAGCGTCCACATCGAGTTTGGCCAGGCGTTCCACCGGCAGCAGGCGCTCGGTGCTCCAGGCGCCTTTGGTGGGTTTGTCAGGTAGCGGCGTGGTACCGGCGCCGGCCATGGCGTCGGCTTCGGTGCTGGCGACCTCGGCCTGACGTGCTTGGGTCGCATTGGTGGCCTCGGCGGATTTTGGCTTCAAGTAACGATCAACGTTGAACGTATCGGCCTTGAGGGTTGCGCGCAGCGATTGCTTGGCGAAATCCTCGATCGCGATGCGACCGCTGAAGGAGCTGTCATCGAGCTTGAGGTTGATGTTGTCCAGCGACAGGCTGGTCGGCGTGGCGGCCACGCGGCTGACCAGTTCGACCTTGCTCAGGCTGCCTTCGCCCATCGCCGGCAGCGTCTGGCCAATACTGTCGACGAATTTTGCCAGGTCGAATTGTGCAATCGACAGGCCGCCGCTGATCTGCGGCGTCTTGTCGAGGTCGTTGACTTTCAGTTCACCCAGCGCACGCAACTGGTTGGCGGAAATCTTGATCCCGGTCCACTCGGCGACATTGGCTGCCTTGTCCACCAGCACCTGGCCTTGTGCAGCGAAGGTCATGGTCTTGCCTTGCAGTGGATCGCCAGTCACTTCGCCGGACAGCTTCATGTCTTCGAACTGGTAACGCTGCAGCGCCCGGGCGATGCGCATTTCCCCGCTGAGTTCGGTACGCACCCGCATGGCGGGTTGGTTGGACGAGAGGAATGCGGTGAGTTTGACCGGGATGTCGGTGGAATCGTGTATCGCGCCGGTGCTCAACTGGATGCTTTCGGCGGTGAAATTCTTGCCGGTCTGTTCGTCGGTGTATTCCACCCGCGCGTTATTGACCGTCAGGCTGTCGATGTCCAGGCGAATGGGTTGCGGTGGTTTTTCGGCTTCGGCGGGGGCTTGCGGCGCAGCAGGCGCTGGCGTACCGGCGGGCGTGGCGCCAGCAGTGTCCGGTAGTTTGCCGATGTCTTCCCAATTGCCATGGCCGTTTTTGTCCCGGTTGAGCCGCAGGTTCAGGCCTTCGACGCGCACATCGCTCATTTGCACTTCGCGGCGCAGCAGCGGCAATACCCGCACCGACAGGCCGAGCATTTGCAGGTCGGCATAGGGTTCGGTGGGCTTGATCAGGGTGGCAACGCTGGCTTCGTGCAGTTCCAGACCGAGCCACGGGAACAGGCTCCAGCCGATGTCGCCGTTCAGCGTCAGCTCGATGTGTGCCTTGTCGCGGGCGATCTGGCGGATCTCTTCTTTGTAGTCATTGGGGTCGAAGAGGTGGGTCAGGGCAAAGCCCAGTGCCACGATGACCAGCAACAGCCCGAGAAGTACCAGCCCCAGGATTTTGCCGAACGCTTTCATGGGCGAAGTCCTTGTAGTCGTCGAATTCGTAATTTAGCCGGGGAGTATAGCGCCGCGAAACTGACGATCGGTCAGCTCATGTTACAAGCGGCGTCCGCAACGGCTTGGTTTCAGTCACCAGCGACTCGCTTGCGAGGTGCCGGTCGAGGCTTTGCAAATGCGCATGCCTGCCGGGTTGCGACGGCATTTTTGGCCCTTGGTTCATCCGGTTTTTTCATGTTGGCCCGGCAGCGAGTCATTTTTCGCACGTCTATTTGGGACAAATCCCAAGCGACGCGGTGCGATGGGATGATTGTCGGTGGCAGCAATCGATCAGTAAATTTTGGCGTCAAGAAAAGGTCGCCAGCGGCGTCCCACAAGGGCTGTGGCCTGGTGGGATGAGTTATTCACCCTGCAAACGATTGCGCCGATTCAGAAAAGGTGATGTCAATTTGGTTTTTCTGTCACGTTCCGATGGTAATCTTCGCAGGTTCGCCCGACCTTCTGCGACGTGTTGTCGCGCGCCCTCATGGAGCTCCACCAATAAAACAGCCGTGCCTGTGCGTGCACGAAAAGGCTGTGGGTGTCGGGTGGCTGGCGAACCATACTAATAATTGGGGGATACATAATGAGTACGAGCATTACGGCGGGCGGCATTGCCGCCCAGCCTGCGTTCCTCTCCAAGGAACGCATCATCGCCAAGCCCGGTTTCAACCGCTGGCTGGTTCCACCGGCTGCCTTGGCCATCCACTTGTGCATCGGCATGGCCTACGGTTTCTCCGTATTCTGGCTGCCATTGTCCAAAGCGCTGGGCGTGACCAAGCCTGTGGCTTGCGCTCCAGACATGAGCTTCATCTCGCAAGTGTTCTCGTCGCAATGCGACTGGCCGATCTCCATGCTCGGCTGGATCTACACCCTGTTCTTCATCTTCCTGGGCTGCTCGGCAGCTATCTGGGGTGGCTGGCTGGAACACGCCGGCCCACGCAAGGCCGGCGTTGTATCGGCCCTGTGCTGGTGTGGCGGTCTGCTGATTTCGGCGCTGGGCATCTATACCCACCAGATCTGGCTGATGTGGGTCGGGTCGGGCGTGATCGGCGGTATCGGTCTGGGCTTGGGCTACATCTCGCCTGTGTCGACCCTGATCAAGTGGTTCCCGGACAAGCGCGGCATGGCGACCGGCATGGCAATCATGGGCTTCGGTGGTGGTGCGATGGTCGGTGCACCGCTGGCGACCGCGCTGATGAGCCATTTCGGTTCCGCCGAGGGCGTGGGCGTCTGGCAGAGCTTCGTGGCCATGGCCGCGATCTACTTCGTGTTCATGATCGGTGGCGCCTTGTCGTACCGCGTTCCGCCAACCGGCTGGAAGCCTGAAGGCTGGACCGCTCCGGCGAAGAAAGCCTCCAACGCGATGATCACCAATCGTCACGTACACGTGAACGTGGCCTGGAAAACCCCGCAGTTCCGCCTGGTCTGGCTGGTGCTGTGCCTGAACGTATCCGCCGGTATCGGCATCCTCGGCATGGCTTCGCCACTGCTGCAAGAAGTGTTCGGCGGCAAATTGCTAGGCAATGACCTGCCGTTCGGTCAACTGGACGCTGGTCAACTGGCTTCCATCGCGGCGATTGCTGCGGGTTTCACTGGTCTGTTGAGCCTGTTCAACATCGGCGGGCGCTTCTTCTGGGCGTCGTTCTCCGACTACCTGGGCCGTAAAAACACTTACTTTGTATTCTTCGCCCTGGGCTTTGCCCTGTACGCGTTGATCCCGAACCTGGGCCACCTGGGCAGCGTTGCGCTGTTCGTCGCGGCATTCTGCGTGATCCTGTCGATGTACGGCGGTGGTTTCGCCACGGTTCCGGCTTACCTGGCGGACCTGTTCGGTACGCAAATGGTCGGCGCAATCCACGGTCGGCTGTTGACCGCTTGGGCTGCCGCGGGCGTGTTGGGTCCGGTACTGGTGAACTACCTGCGTGAGTATCAGTTGAGCATCGGCGTTGAACGTGCCGCCGCTTACGACATCACCCTGTACATCCTTTCCGGTCTGTTGGTGCTGGGCTTCCTGTGCAACCTGATGGTTCGCCCGGTGGCCGACAAGTACTTCATGACTGACGCTGAGCTGGCGGCCGAACAGGCGCTGGGTCACGACAAGGGTGCGGATGGCAGCACTGTCCTGGAGTGGAAAGCGGCCCCGGGCTCCAAGCCGTTGGCCATCGCTGCCTGGCTGGCGGTCGGTATCCCGCTGGCGTGGGGCGTGTGGGTCACCCTGCAGAAAACTGCGGTGCTGTTCCACTAACCGCTGAGTAGACGCTTCACTTTTGTGGGAGCGAGCCTGCTCGCGAAGAGGGCGTATCGGTCGACATAAGCGTCGGTTGACACACCGCTTTCGTGAGCAGGCTCGCTCCCGCAGTCGTTTCTGCCTGCTTGTACTGACATGTCTATCGTCGACGGTGCGGCATTCAGCCCGTCAGTCATATCACCCCGCGTGTTTCTGTTTGGCGCCCGCGCCCCTATAATGGCTGCCTTTTTCGCCCAATGATTTTTGCGGAGCTGGTGATGGCCGAACGTATGGCGTCCGTCGAGCGCGACACTCTGGAAACCCAGATCAAAGCCTCGATCAACCTGGATGGCACCGGAAAGGCCCGATTTGATATCGGTGTCCCTTTTCTTGAGCACATGCTGGATCAAATCGCCCGTCACGGGCTGATCGACCTGGATATTACGAGCAAGGGCGACCTGCATATCGACGACCACCACACCGTGGAAGACGTCGGTATTACCCTCGGCCAGGCCTTTACCAAAGCCATCGGCGACAAGAAGGGCATTCGCCGCTATGGCCATGCCTATGTTCCGCTCGATGAAGCGCTGTCGCGCGTGGTGATCGACTTCTCCGGCCGTCCAGGCCTGCAGATGCACGTTCCCTACACCCGCGCCACCGTAGGCGGCTTCGACGTTGACCTGTTCCAGGAATTTTTCCAGGGCTTCGTCAACCACGCCAACGTGACCCTGCACATCGACAACCTGCGCGGGCATAACACCCACCACCAGATCGAAACCGTGTTCAAGGCTTTCGGCCGCGCACTGCGCATGGCCGTGGAGCTGGATGACCGGATGGCCGGGCAAATGCCTTCGACCAAGGGCGTTCTGTAATGCAGACGGTCGCGGTTATCGATTACGGCATGGGCAACCTGCACTCGGTGGCCAAGGCCCTCGAGCATGTGGGGGCGGGTAAAGTGCTGATTACCAGCGATGCGGACGTGATTCGCGAGGCCGACCGGGTGGTTTTCCCTGGTGTGGGCGCGATTCGCGATTGCATGGCGGAGATCCGTCGCCTGGGCTTCGATTCGCTGGTGCGTGAAGTCAGCCAGGACCGGCCGTTCCTCGGCATCTGCGTCGGCATGCAAGCCTTGCTCGACAGCAGCGAAGAGAACGACGGTGTCGACTGCATCGGCCTGTTTCCGGGCGCGGTGCGGTTCTTCGGCAAAGACCTGCACGAAGACGGCGAACACTTGAAAGTCCCGCACATGGGCTGGAACGAGGTGAAGCAGACGGTGGAACACCCGCTGTGGCACAACATTCCGGATCTGGCGCGATTCTATTTCGTGCACAGCTACTACATCGCCGCCGCCAACCCGCGACAGGTGGTGGGTAACGGGCACTACGGTGTCGATTTCGCCGCGGCCCTGGCCGATGGCTCGCGCTTCGCGGTGCAGTTCCACCCCGAGAAGAGCCATACCCATGGCCTGCAATTGCTGCAGAACTTCGCCGCATGGGACGGTCGCTGGTAAATGGCCAAGAAGGTAAAGCCGCCGATCCTGACCCTCACTCCCGAGCAGGAGAACGAGGCCACTCACAAGATCAAACGCTTTATGGAGGATCGCTTCGAACTGGATCTGGGTTCGTTCGAAGCGGCGGAAATCCTTGAGCTGTTTACCCGCGAAATTGCTCCGCACTATTACAACAGGGCGATTTTCGACGTGCAGACGCACCTCAAAGAGAGGTTCGACAGCATCGAAAGCGACCTGTGGGCGCTCGAGAAAAACTGATTTCCGAGCCAAGCTGAACATTCGAATTTGAAGGTTTGCCAGATGCTGATTATCCCCGCTATCGATCTTAAGGACGGCGCCTGCGTCCGTCTGCGCCAGGGCCGCATGGAAGATTCCACGGTGTTCTCCGATGACCCGGTGAGCATGGCCGCCAAGTGGGTGGAGGGCGGCTGCCGCCGTCTGCATCTGGTCGACCTCAACGGCGCCTTCGAAGGCCAGCCGGTCAACGGTGAAGTGGTCACCGCGATCGCCAAGCGCTACCCGAACCTGCCGATCCAGATCGGCGGCGGCATTCGCTCGCTGGAAACCATCGAGCACTACGTCAAGGCTGGCGTCAGCTACGTGATCATCGGCACCAAAGCCGTGAAAGATCCGGCCTTCGTCGCCGAAGCCTGCCGCGCCTTCCCGGGCAAGGTCATCGTCGGCCTCGACGCCAAGGACGGCTTCGTCGCCACCGACGGCTGGGCTGAAATCAGCACCGTGCAGGTCATCGACCTGGCCAAGCAGTTCGAGGCCGACGGTGTATCCGCGATCGTTTATACCGACATCGCCAAAGACGGCATGATGCAGGGCTGCAACGTGCCGTTCACTGCAGCGCTGGCGGCGGCCACGCGAATTCCGGTGATCGCCTCCGGCGGCATTCATAACCTGGGCGACATCAAGTCGCTGCTCGATGCCAAGGCGCCGGGCATCATCGGCGCGATCACTGGCCGGGCGATTTACGAAGGCACTCTCGACGTCGCCGAAGCGCAAGCTTTCTGCGATTCGTACACCGGCTGAGGAAACGACCATGGCCCTGGCCAAACGCATCATCCCTTGCCTGGACGTGGACAACGGCCGGGTGGTCAAAGGCGTCAAGTTCGAGAACATCCGCGACGCCGGTGACCCGGTGGAAATCGCTCGCCGCTACGACGAGCAGGGCGCTGACGAGATTACCTTTCTCGACATCACGGCCAGCGTCGATGGCCGCGACACCACGCTGCACACCGTCGAGCGCATGGCTAGCCAGGTGTTTATCCCGCTGACCGTCGGCGGTGGCGTGCGCACCGTGCAAGACATCCGCAATCTGCTCAATGCCGGCGCGGACAAGGTGTCGATCAACACGGCGGCGGTGTTCAACCCGGAATTCGTCGGCGAAGCGGCTCAGCATTTCGGCTCGCAGTGCATCGTCGTCGCGATCGATGCGAAGAAAGTCTCCGGCCCGGGCGAAACCCCGCGCTGGGAAATCTTCACCCACGGCGGACGCAAGCCGACCGGCCTCGACGCGGTGGAGTGGGCGAAGAAAATGGAAGGCCTGGGCGCCGGTGAAATCCTCCTGACCAGCATGGACCAGGACGGCATGAAAAACGGCTTCGACCTCGGCGTGACGCGCGCGATCAGCGATGCGCTGGGTATTCCGGTCATCGCTTCCGGTGGCGTCGGTAATTTGCAGCACCTGGCCGACGGCATCGTCGAAGGCCACGCCAGCGCAGTGTTGGCGGCCAGTATTTTCCACTTCGGCGAATACACGGTGCAGGAAGCGAAGGCCTTTATGGCCCATCGCGGGATTGTGATGCGCTAAGTCGCGCACCTGAAAATCGATACAGGCCAGTGGACAGCATGGCGGGCTCAAGGCACTCTTGGGCACGCCATGGATTCCGGTAGCCCGACATGCTCAAACGCCTTCTCCTCGCCCTCGCCAGTGCTTCCTTCCTGCTCCTGAATGGGGCATTTGCCGAAGACAGTCCCGACACGGATCTGGTGCTGCTGACGGAAAATTTCCCGCCCTACAACATGGCGAAAAACGGCAAGAATTTCGCCCAGGACGAGAACATCAACGGCATCGCCGTGGACATCGTGCGTGAGATGTTCAAGCGCGCCGGCATCACCTACAGCCTGACCCTGCGATTTCCCTGGGAGCGCATCTACAAACTCGCCCTCGAGAAACCCGGGTACGGCGTGTTCGTGATGGCACGCCTGCCGGACCGGGAGAAACTCTTCAAATGGGTCGGGCCAATCGGGCCGGACGACTGGATCATGCTGGCCAAGGCCGACAGCAAGCTCAGCCTCGAAACTCTGGAAGACGCGCGCAAGTACAGGATCGGCGCCTACAAGGGCGATGCCATCGCTGAAACCCTGGCCAAGCAAGGGCTCAAACCGATCGTCGTGCTGCGCGACCAAGACAACGCCAGGAAACTGGTTAACGGTCAGATCGACCTCTGGGCCACCGGCGACCCCGCCGGCCGTTACCTGGCACGCCAGGAAGGCGTTAGCGGGCTCAAGACCGTGCTGCGCTTCAACAGCGCCGAGTTGTACTTGGCGCTGAATAAAGACGTGCCCGATGAAACAGTGGCCAAGTTGCAGGCAGCCCTGAATGAATTGCGCCAGGAAGGTATCGTCGACGACATCATGGCGCGCTACCTGTGATCCGTCAGTGCTGCGGGAGCAGGTCGATGCGTGTGGCAGACGCCTTGCCTGCGCGGTTGATCGCGTAGGTGCAGAGCGTCAGTGGCAGTTGTTCAGGCGTAAGCGTGAGGCTCGTAAACCAACGGTAATCCTTGCGCTCCGTCTGTTCGCAGCGAGTATCCTCCGCCGCCGCGACTTGATAGCGGTTTTGGGTGAAGTGCGGGTCGCCTCGGCGAGCTTCGACTTGATAGCCGCCCGTCTCAATGGGCGTAACCGTTACTTCCGGCATGCGCGCAGGCCCGTCATCCACTAACTGGGCGGAGAAAATCTTCGTATGTTTCAGCGCTGCGGCGTCGGGGCGCTCTTGCGCGGTATCTGTCCCGACGATGCACAGTGAGTACATACCGGGTTCACGGCCCATCACTGAATCAATTTCTGCGTCATGACTATCAGTGGCCGCGCTGTAGCCAGCCGGTGAGTAACAAGAGCGCGCATCGTTGACTGATTTGTAATGATAAAACGGTGTATCGGGAGAAAACGTTAGTTTCCAGGCAGGCGTTTGTTCATGTTCCTTGGGTGTGTATGCGTAGTCTGAAAAGCCGAAGCGCTCGGGGTTTAGATTGAAACTTTTATTGAGTGCGCAACTATTCAGGCGCGAATTGAAAGTACCGCTGACAAAACAACCCGCCAGGTATTCAACACTGTGGCTGTACTGAGCGTTTGTGGCTAATGTTGGTTGGCCATTTTTAACTTCGCAGGGTGTATTCCAGAAACACAAGGTATCGACAGTGGCTTCGTTGGTGGAGGTGAACAGCACGCTGGTGATTTCCCCCGTTGCCGGCTCGATCACCGGGCTCCCGGAGGAACCCTGGCCAATTCCCGCGCAGTGATTTTTCAAGGTATTGGCGAAGGTCCCGATGGACTCAACCAGTGCCGCATCGGTGGGGGCCTGGTTGCACGTGGCGAGACGCAGGCCGGATTCGGCGAATGCGTGAGGCGCCCCGACGATCTGGATCTCACCAACAGCGGCGGACGCCCGGGTCGATAGCCTGATCGGCGTAATCCCATCTTCTATGAGCGTTGCCAGCGGCGCTTTCAGTTGCAGAATGGCAAAGTCAGTGCCGACCATGCTGTTCCAGGTGGCTTTTTCGACGTCGTAGCGGTGATGTTCATCCGGCGTGTCGTTGAAATAATTGAAGACAACCGCCCCATCGAAGGGCTCATCAGTATTGGGACCCGGGTCATACGATACGCAATGGCCGGCCGTTAGCAAGTAAGCGGGGCCGACGCTGTTGTTATCGCTGTCGCGGGTGTCCAACAAAGTGGCAGTACACAGCGGTTCGCCACCCTTGAATAATTTGCCGATGCCGTTCCAATGAGCGTAGGAATTATCCTGGTTATTCAATAGTACCGATTCAGCAGGAGATGAACTTTGCGCGGCGCAGGCCGTTTGAGTCATTAATAACGCGCTTAAAGTATATGCGTGAAATAGCGGTGTCTTCATGACCGATCCTTGGTAATGATGTTTTTAATTAAGCAGCAACTATCGTTTTAGTGCGCGTCGCAAGTTTAAGCTGAGATTAAGAAGTTTACTAAGTTCGGCACTGTGTCCCGATGTAAACACGGAAAAGTTAAACCGGGTTATTGAGTCGCCGGACGGGCCGGGCGATACACCCCTTTTACCCCATGGGCGGCGGTCGCCAGATTACTGCGCACGCTGATCATCAAGCGAATATCGATCCAGTCGATGCCCTGTGCCTTGAGCTTCGGCAACTCACGTTCAAGCACGGCGAGGGTCTGCGGATAGGGATGGCCGATCATCACCGCCGAGCCCTGCTTGCGCGCCAGGCTGATAGCGGTCTGCAACTGGGTGAAGATCGCCGCTTCGGTGCGTTCGTCATCGAGGAACACGTCCCGCGAGACGCTGGCCAGCCCGATCTTCTGCGCTTCGGCGGCGCCGACGGTTTGTGCGCTGGTGCGGCTGTCGACGAAAAATTTGTGCCGACGCTGCAGCTCGCCCATCAGCCAGGCCATGGCCACCGGTTGGGCGGTCATGCGACTGCCCATATGGTTATTGATGCCGGAGGTAAAAGGGACGGCGTTGAAGGCAGCATCAAGGCGTTTTTGCAGTTCTTCGATCGGCAGCTCGGGGTGCCAG
Source organism: Pseudomonas rhizozeae (assembly GCF_031583775.1). Taxonomy (NCBI): domain Bacteria; kingdom Pseudomonadati; phylum Pseudomonadota; class Gammaproteobacteria; order Pseudomonadales; family Pseudomonadaceae; genus Pseudomonas; species Pseudomonas rhizozeae. Next base: position 52,633 of record NZ_JAVLSB010000049.1, on the reverse strand, counting down.
GCGAACGGGCCGGTGGCCGGGTCCATGGGCATATGGAGAATGACGATCTTGCCGGCGCGATGGGCTTCGCGGGCGAATTCAGCGGCGTGGGGGGTGTCGGGCATGATCGCCGTGGTCACCGGGCCGGGCAGGCTCAGCACCCGGCGATCCCGGGGCAGGTTTTGCCCCAGGTCATCGATGATCAGGCTCAGGTAGGCTTTGTGGGGTTTGCTCTCTGGCGGGGCAGGGGCTGCGTGTGCAGCGCCCGCCAGGCAACCCAGCAGACCGATGAGCAACCAGCGGCGCATCTCAGCGGCCGGAGGTGATGCTCAGGCCCTTGAGCAGGCTCAGTGCCTGGGCCAGTTGGTAGTCGTCATCCTGCGGCATCGGCTTGGCCTTGGTGCCCGAGCCGGTTGGCTTGTCGGCGCCGCCGTTGCCGTTGCCCAAGTGACCTTGCAGGTCGGCTTCCTTGAAGTATTCGCTGTCGGCCTCGTTGGTGATCTTGGCCTTGCGCACTTCGATGTCCGGGACGATGCCCTGAGCCTGGATCGAGCGGCCGTTTGGGGTGAAGTACAGCGCGGTAGTTATTTTCAGCGCGCGGTCATTATTCAGCGGCAGCACCGTTTGCACCGAGCCCTTGCCGAAACTGGTGGTGCCCATCAGCACGGCGCGCTTCTGGTCCTGCAAGGCGCCGGCGACGATTTCCGAGGCCGAGGCGCTGCCACCGTTGATCAGCACGACCATGGGCACAGCTTCACTTTCGTCTTTGCCGGTGGCGGAGAAGCGCAGTTCGGAATTGGCGATCCGGCCCTTGGTGTAGACGATCAGGCCTTTGGTGATGAAGTGGTCCACCACTTCCACCGCCGCTTGCAACACGCCGCCCGGGTTGTTACGCAGGTCGAGAATGATGCCGTTGAGCTTTTTGCCATTGTCTTTGCGCAGCTTGGCCAGGGCCTTGGAGACCTCTTCGCCGGTCTTGACCTGGAACTGGGTGATACGGATGTAGCCGTAGCCCGACTCCAGCAGTTGTGCCTTGACGCTCTTGACCTGAATCACCGCACGGGCCAGGGTCACGTCAAACGGCGTGCCGCCGTCGCGCACCAGGGTCAGAGTGATTTTCTGGCCGATCTTGCCGCGCATCTTGTCCACGGCTTCGGTCATGGTTTGGCCACGAGTGGGCGCGCCGTTGATCTTGACGATGAAGTCGCCAGCCTGGATGCCAGCCTTGGAGGCCGGCGTGTCGTCAATCGGCGACACCACTTTGATAAAGCCATCCTCGGCGCCGACTTCGATGCCCAGGCCGCCGAATTCGCCGCTGGTGCTTTCTTGCAATTCGGCGAAATCTTCGGGGCCCAGGTAGGCGGAGTGCGGATCGAGGTTGCTGAGCATGCCTTTGATGGCGTTTTCCAGCAGGGTCTTGTCATCGATCGGGTCGACATACGCCGCTTTGATCCGGTCCATGACCTCGGCAAAGGTGCGCAACTCTTCCAGCGGCAATGGCGCTTTGGTGGTGGCTGCAGTGCCCGCAGGGGCGATGGCCGGAGCTGGGTCGGCAGCAAACGCCAGAGGCGCGCCGATCACCAGGGCGATCGTCAGGGCCAGCGAGGTAAGGCGAGACAAATGCAGCATGTCGAACGAACTCCTAATGTAGATGCAGCGCTTATCCTTGCGCTCGGCACCATTGCGCCGGATCACTCGGGTGACCCTGCTGACGAATTGCGAAATACAGCGCTGGCGTGTCCTGGCCGCCACTGTTACCCACAGTGGAAATGGACTCGCCGGCTTTTACCACGTCACCGGCCGACTTAAGCAATGTCTGGTTGTGACCGTAAAGACTCAAAAAACCGTTGCCATGGTCGAGGATCACCAGCAGCCCGGCACCGCGCAGCCAATCGGCAAACACCACGCGACCACCGTGCACGGCATGCACTGCACTGCCGGCGGAGGCGCTGATCATCACGCCGTCCCACTTGGTGCGCACGTCGTCGCCACGGGATTCGCCGAAGCGCGCCAACAGTCGACCATCAACCGGCCAAGGAAGTTTTCCGCGAGTGGAAGCAAATGGCCCACCGAAGGTCTCGCCGGCACTGGAAACCAGCGCGCCAGGGGTTGGCCGCGCGGGCTTGCGCGGCGCATCGCTGGTCTCAGCATCTGCGGCTGCCTGGGCTTCACGTAAGCGCTTTTTTTCCGCTTCCTGCTGGGCGATCAGCGCTTTTTGCCGCGCTTCTTCCGCCTCACGAGCCTGGCGCGCCAGGGTTTCTTCGATGGTTTTAAGGACTTTAGACAGGTCTGCCTGATCCTGCTCGCGCGCTTGCAGTTTCTGGTCGCGGGCCTTTACGTCGCTGTTGAGCTTGGCCAGGACTTGCTGGCGTTGCTGGCGCACTTTGTCGAGTTCGTCACGCTGGCTGTCGAGGCTGCTTTTCTGCACCAACAGTTGTGCTTGCTGCTGGGCGATGTCCTTCTCGACGTTGGCCAGTTGGCGCAGGGTTTCGTTGAAGTTCTTCAACTGCTCCAGGCGGGCCTGGCTCAGGTAGTCGTAATAGGTGAGGGTGCGGGCGAATTTTTCCGGGTTCTGCTGATTGAGCAGGAGCTTGAGGTACTCCTGTCGGCCGTTCTGGTAGGCGGCCCGGGCCTGGATGGCGATCAGCCGTTGCTGTTCAGTGCGCGCGCTTTGGAGTTTTTTTTTCTCGGCATCGAGTCGCTGCAACTCGGATTCGCTTTTTTTCAGCTCTTTTTGCAGCGCTTCGACCTGCTTCTCGAGGTTGCCCATCTCGGTTTCGGTGCCGCGCAGTTCTTTCTGCACGCCGGATTTTTCTTCCTGCAATTTGCCCAGCAGTTTTTTCAGCTCGGCGATGTCCTGACGCGTGGCGTCCAACTGTTGTTGGGTTTGCGCGCGTTCATCGGCAAAGGCCGGTTGAAGCAGGCACATCAGAGCAAGGGCAATCAGGGCGCGAAGCATAGAGGCGGGCGACACCAGGGAAAAGGACGGCCTAGTATGCCCGCCATGCGTTGCAAAAAAAACGCCCAATTGGGGCTGTGTGATAACTGGAGCAAGTTCGCGAGTGAAAACAGCGCAAACCAATGTGGGAGCGGGCTTGCTCGCGAAGTAGGAGTATCAGGCGACATCTCTGTTGGCTGATACACCGCTTTCGCGGGCAAGCCCGCTCCCACAAGGTTTAGTGTCGTTTGAAGAGGCTTATTTCACCAGGATCGACGTGCCGGTCATTTCCGCCGGTTTCTCCAGGCCCATCAGCATCAGCATGGTCGGTGCCACGTCCGCCAGGACGCCGCCGTCGCGGACCTTGAAGTCGCGCTTGCCGACATAAATGAACGGCACCGGCTCAGTGGTGTGCGCGGTGTGCGCCTGATGAGTTTCTTCATCGGACATCTTTTCGCAGTTGCCGTGGTCCGCAGTGATCAGCGCTTCGCCGCCGACCTTTTCCAGGGCGTCGACGATGCGGCCGACACACAGGTCCAGGCATTCCACGGCCTTCACTGCAGCTTCGAGGTTGCCGCTGTGGCCGACCATGTCGCCGTTGGCGTAGTTGACCACGATCACGTCGAAGCGCTGGTTTTCGATGGCTTCGACGATACGGTCGGTGACTTCCGGCGCACTCATTTCCGGCTGCAAGTCGTAGGTGGCGACTTTCGGCGATGGAATCAGGATGCGTTCTTCGCCCGGGAAGGGTTCCTCGCGGCCGCCGGAGAAGAAGAAGGTCACGTGCGCGTACTTCTCGGTTTCGGCGATGCGCAGTTGGGTTTTGCCGTTTTTCGCCAGGTAATCGCCCAGCACGTTGTCCAGGCTGCCAGCAGCGAAAGCCGAGGGGGCGGGAATGCTGGCAGCGTATTGGGTCAGCATCACGTAGCCGGCCAGTTTTGGCTGGCGGGCGCGGGCGAAATCCTTGAAATCGTCTTCGACGAACACCCGGGTCAGTTCGCGGGCGCGGTCGGCGCGGAAGTTCATGAACACCACGGCGTCGCCGTCTTCGACTTTCACCGGTTCGCCGATGGTGGTGGCTTTGACGAATTCATCGCTCTCGCCACGCTCGTAAGCCGCCTGCAGGCCTTCTTGCGCAGTGGCGGCGTTGAATTGGCCGTTGCCGTCGACGATCAGGTTGTACGCCTGCTCGACTCGGTCCCAACGGTTATCACGGTCCATGGCGAAGTAGCGACCGACCAAGGAGGCAATCCGGCCCTTGCCCAGTGCCTGGAAGGTCGCGTCGAGCAGTTCGATCGACGACTCGGCGCTCTTCGGCGGCGTGTCGCGTCCGTCGAGGAAGGCATGCAGGTAGATGTTTTGCGCGCCGCGCTTGAAGGCCAGTTCGGCCATGGCGACCAGGTGATCCTGGTGGCTGTGCACACCGCCGTCGGACAGCAGGCCCATGAAGTGCACGGCTTTGCCGGCAGCGACCGCTTTGTCGACGGCGGCGCAGATGGTCGGGTTCTCGAAGAACTCGCCGTCGCGGATCGATTTGGTCACGCGGGTGAAATCCTGGTACACCACGCGGCCGGCGCCGAGGTTCATGTGGCCGACTTCGGAGTTGCCCATTTGCCCGTCCGGCAGGCCGACGTCCATGCCGCTGCCCGAGATCAGCCCGTTCGGCACGCTGGCGGTCAGGCGATCGAGCACTGGCTTGCGGGCCGAGTACACGGCGTTGGCTTCGTGGCTTTCACTGTGACCGAAGCCGTCGAGAATCATCAGGACCAAAGGTTTAGGCGTGGTAGTCATGGAATCCGCTCGTGGCTGAGTTAAAAAAGAGGGGCGATGGAAAAGGGAACAGGAGTTTAATGCGAAGTTCCTGCGGCGTCACCGCCGGACGGGGTTTGGCCCGCCAGGCCCGCTGTGTATACTGGCCGACATTTTAACGCCCTGGAACCTCCTTCGATGGTTGCTCACCTGATTGAATTTGCCACTAACCACTATCTGCTCGTCGGTCTCTTCGTCGTCCTGCTGGCGTTGCTGATTGCCTATCAGATGCAAGGCGGCGGCCGCAGCCTGAGCACCGGTGAACTGACCGCGCTGGTCAACAAGGACCAAGGCGTGGTGATCGACATCCGTCCAACCAAGGATTTCGCCAACGGCCACATCGTCGGCGCGGTGAACATCCCGCATGACAAGCTGACCGCACGGGTCGGTGAACTGGAAAAGCACAAGGCCAAGACCATCATCCTGGTCGACGCCCTGGGCCAGACCGCCGGCACCCACGCTCGCGAGCTGATGAAGGCCGGCTACACCGCCGCCAAGCTGTCCGGCGGCGTGTCTGCCTGGAAAGGCGACAACCTGCCGCTGGTGAAGTGATATGAAGCCTGTCGTCGTCTACTCCAGCGATTACTGCCCCTACTGTTCGCGCGCCAAGCGATTGCTCGCCGACAAGGGTGTGACATTCGAAGAGATCGTGGTCGATGGCAAGCCGCAAGTGCGCGCCGCCATGATCCAGAAAGCCGGGCGTACGTCCGTGCCGCAGATTTGGATCGGCGAGCGCCATGTCGGCGGTTGTGATGATTTGTATGCCCTGGAGCGCGCCGGCAAGCTCGACGCTCTGCTGAAAGCCTGATTCAACAACCTACAAGCCTTTAATGTAAGAAGGATCTGCGATGACTGACCAACAGAACACAGCTGCCAGCGAAGACGAGAGCGCACCGCAATTCTCCTTGCAGCGTATCTACGTCCGTGACTTGTCTTTCGAAGCCCCGAAAAGCCCGGCGATCTTCCGCCAGCAGTGGGAGCCGAGCGTCGGTCTTGACCTCAACACCCGTCAAAAAGCCCTGGAAGGTGACTTCCACGAGGTCGTGCTGACTTTGTCGGTGACCGTGAAGAACGGTGAAGAAGTGGCGTTTATCGCTGAAGTGCAGCAAGCCGGGATCTTCCTGATCAAGAACCTGGACGACGCTTCGATGAGCCACACCCTCGGTGCGTTCTGCCCGAACATCCTGTTCCCGTACGCCCGTGAAACCCTGGACAGCCTGGTGACCCGTGGTTCGTTCCCGGCGCTGATGCTGGCCCCGGTGAACTTCGACGCCCTGTACGCGCAAGAGCTGCAGCGCATGCAGGCTTCGGGCGAGACGCCGACGGTTCAGTAAGCGTTACTGAATCCAGGCAAGTCCACTGTGGGAGCGGGCTTGCCCGCGATAGCGGTCGATCATTCAACATTGATGTTGGCTGACACGCCGTCTTCGCGGGCAAGCCCGCTCCCACACTGTTTTTTGGGTTATTTGAAACCGAGCTGGCGCCAGCCTTCGTACACGGCAACGGCCACGGTGTTGGACAGGTTCAGGCTGCGGCAACCTTCGCGCATGGGCAGGCGCAGGCGTTGTTCGCCGGGCAGTGCGTCGAGCACTTCGGCAGGCAGGCCACGGCTTTCCGGGCCGAACAGAAAGGCATCGCCTTGCGCGAAACTGGCGTCATGGAACGGCCGCGAGCCCTTGGTGGTGAACGCGAACAGTCGCGGCTGGCCCAGGCTCTCCAGGCAACTGGCGAGGTCGGCATGGCGCTGCAAAGTCGCGTATTCGTGGTAGTCGAGCCCGGCGCGGCGCAAGCGCTTGTCGTCCATCTCGAAGCCCAGCGGCTCGATCAAATGCAGGTGGCAGCCACTGTTGGCGCACAGCCTGATAACGTTGCCGGTATTCGGCGGAATTTCTGGTTGAAAAAGGATGACGTGAAACATGCACGGCTCCGAAGATAAAGATGACCGGCATTCTACGCCGCCCACGGACCAGCGTTCGAAACTATTGCTGCGGGTCATGTTTTCGCTAGCGATCGTCGGGATGATGGTGGGTTTGATGATCGGCCGCCTCACCACCCCGGATCCCAGCGTGTTGCAACAGGTCGAAGTCACCGCGGATGGCTTGGTGGTGTGGTTCAACAACGAACCCAAGACCCACGGCGAGCTGATCGACGGCACCGTGGCGTTGCTGTTCGACGCTCAAGGCAAAACCGCGCGAGGCCAGCTCAAGCTCAACGACAAGGACGTGAACTGGCGGCTGCGATTGACTGATAAGGGGTTGTTGCTGACGCTGCTGGCGGCCCGGCCCTTGAAGGGGGAGTGGGCCGGTAGTGAGGTCGATGACCGCTGGCGATTGGAGATCCATCTCCAGGAGCAATAAAAGAGGGAATCCCCGGCCTGCCTGTACCAAGGTCCCCAAAACGGCAAGGTTCGCGCAGGGCGCGCGGACCCGGTGTAAAGAAGGAACCCCTGACCTGCCTGTATCAAGGGCCCCAAAACGGTCGGCTCGTCGCAGGTGCGGTGTGAGCCTGGTGTAAAAGAGGGAATCCCCGGCCTGCCTGTACCAAGGTCCCCAAAACTGGGTGGTGATCAGCGTGTTGCCTGAATCACTGAAAGGACTATTGCAGGGCGCGTGCCAACTGTTAATAACCTGAAACATAAAAGCCCTGTAAAACGCTGAAAGCCCCGATTTACGGGGCTTTCGTGTTTTTGTGCGACTGTTAATTTCAGCGAGGTTGGCGGCATTTCAGATCAGTTGCCGTGCGCGATTGCGGGTCACGGTGCATTGCGTCGGTGCATTGCTTAGAAAAAACAGAGGGGAAAAAATGTGGGAGCGAGCCTGCTCGCGAAAGCGGTGGGTCAGCAACATTGATGTCGACTGACACTCTGATTTCGCGAGCGGGCTCGCTCCCACTGGGGCCGGCGCAGGGCTTGAGACTTAGGCCTCTTCGCCCTCATCGTCATCGCCGCCATCGACTTTCATGCCCAGCTCCTTGATCTTGCGGGTCAAGGTATTGCGGCCCCAGCCCAGCAACACGGCGGCGTCGCGGCGGCGGCCGGCGGTGTGCTTGAGGGCTGTTTCGATCATGATCCGCTCGAAGCTCGGCACGGCGCTGTCGAGCAGGCTTGACTGGCCGCGTGCCAACGCCTGGTCGGCCCATTGGCGCAGCGCCTGTTCCCAGTTGGTCACTGGCGCCGAATCCTGCGGCAGGCTCAGCAGCTCGGGTGGCAGGTCGCTGATGTGCACTTCGCGACCGGACGCCATCACGGTGATCCAACGGCAGGTGTTCTCCAACTGACGCACGTTGCCGCCCCACGGCAGGTTCTTCAGGTACTCCTCGGTCTCGCTCTTCAGCAGCTTCGGCTCCACCGCCAGTTCTTGCGCGGCGCGGCTGAGGAAGTGCTTGGCCAGGGTCGGGATGTCTTCGCGACGGTCCGACAGGCGCGGAATATGGATGCGGATCACGTTGAGGCGGTGAAACAAGTCTTCACGGAATTTCCCGGCGTGCACCAGGGTTTCCAGGTTCTGGTGCGTCGCGGCGATGATCCGCACGTCGACCTTGACCGGCACGTGCCCGCCCACCCGGTAAAACTCGCCGTCCGCCAATACGCGCAGCAGACGGGTCTGGGTGTCGGCCGGCATGTCGCCGATTTCGTCGAGGAACAGGGTGCCGCCGTCCGCTTGTTCGAAACGCCCGCGACGCAGGTTGGCCGCGCCGGTGAATGCGCCTTTTTCGTGGCCGAACAGCTCGGACTCCATCAGGTCCTTGGGAATCGCCGCCATGTTCAGTGCGATGAACGGTGAGGCCGCCCGTGGGCTGTGGCGATGCAGGGCGTGGGCGACCAGTTCTTTACCGGTGCCGGATTCGCCGTTGATCAGCACGGTGATGTTGGAGTGGCTCAAGCGGCCGATGGCGCGAAACACTTCCTGCATCGCCGGCGCTTCGCCGATGATTTCCGGGGTGCGGGTCAGCGTCGGCGCGACTTCCAGGCCTTGCTGTTCCTGAGCGTGCTGGTTGGCACGCTTGACCAGCGACACCGCTTCGTCGACGTCGAACGGCTTGGGCAGGTATTCGAACGCGCCGCCCTGATAGGAGGCGACTGCGCTGTCCAGGTCCGAATGCGCGGTCATGATGATCACCGGCAGCCGTGGGTGCTGTTCGCGAATTCGCGCCAGGAGGTCCAGGCCGCTCGCGCCGGGCATACGGATGTCGGAGATGATCACATCCGGCTGCTGACGCGCCAGGCGACTCATCACGCCATCGGCGCTGTCGAAGCTCTGGGTGGTCATGCCTTCCTGCTGCAGGGCTTTTTCCAGGACCCAACGGATAGAACGGTCGTCATCGACGATCCACACGGTTTCACTACGGCTCATGTCGATGTGGCTCCTTGTTCCAGTGGCAGAAAGATCGAGAAAGTGGTGTGGCCTGGGTGGCTATCACACTCGATCAGGCCCTGGTGCTGGCTGATGATGTTCTGGGTAATGGCCAGACCGAGCCCGGTACCGTCCGGGCGGCCACTGACCATTGGGAAAAAAATCGTTTCTTGAAGTTCCGCAGGGATCCCCGGGCCGTTATCGATGATCTCGATCTTGGTCACCAGGCGATGGCGCACGTGGCCGATGGTGAACTGGCGCATGGCGCGGGTGCGCAGGCTGATGCGGCCCAGGCGCAGTTCGTTCTGGCTGCTGATGGCCTGCATGGCGTTGCGCACGATGTTGAGCACGGCCTGGATCATCTGCTCGCGGTCGATCAATACATCGGGAATGCTTGGGTCGTAATCGCGCACCAAGGTGATGCAGCCTTGGCTTTCAGCTTCGACCAGATGGCAGACGCGCTCGAGCACCTCATGGACGTTGCACATCGCCAGCGATGGCAATTTGTTGGAGCCGAGCATGCGGTCCACCAGATTGCGCAGGCGATCGGCCTCTTCGATGATCACGTTGGTGTAGTCGCGCAGGCTTTCTTCCGGCAGCTCGCGGGCCAGCAACTGTGCGGCGCCACGAATCCCGCCCAAAGGATTTTTGATTTCATGGGCGAGGCCGCGCACCAGCATCTTGCTGGTTTCCTGTTTCGACAGCTGCGCTTCTTCCTTGGTGATGCGCAGCAAGCGGTCACGCGGGTGCACTTCCAGCAGCAGCATGGTTTCGCCATTACTGAGGATCGGCGTGACGGCGTAGTCGACAGTCAGGGTCTGGCCAGTCAGGGCGGTGAGCATCGCTTCGCGCTTAGTGAACGGGTGTGCCTGCTCCACCGCCTGGCGCAGGGAATTCAGCGCTTCGGTGGATTCGGTGAACAACTCACTGATGAACTGCCCATGGCTGCGCTGGCCGCTGATGGCCAGCAGCATTTCTGCCGCCGGGTTCATGTACTCCAGGCGCAACTCCGCATCGAGCAGAATGGTGGCAGTGGTCAAGTTGTCGAGCAGTAAGCGGTGCAGTGCGTCGCTAATGGTCATAGGACCTCTTTTGGAGCAAGGCAACCTGGGGCCGATCCCAAGTCGCGCGCGCGAATAAAGCGCTGATACGAGGAAAATGCAAAAACCAAACCAAGGCTCCGAAAAGAAGCGTTCGCGGCCTGAAACGGGCGTTTGACGCGCGTTTGCGTGGCGTCATGCCAGCTTTTGCGGGTACTTTCGAACCAAAATGGGCTCGCTGTTGGGAACGGTGCAGTGTATTGCACCAAATTGGCGCGCAAAGCTGAACGGCTTAAAAGATTCGGAAGAACGGACTTTTTTCTTCTTCGGGTTTGTCCTTCAGCGGGCATTCCGGTCGCTGTCCGTAATCAGCGAGTTCGCAGGGTTTGACTTTGCGCTTCTGCGCCAGGGACATGCGCAGCATGTGAAAGGGCTGGCCGGCCGTGCGCTCAACGGTGCGCCCTTGGCCGTCGAGGATTTCCACCGACAGGGTGTGACTGCCGCGATCCAGATTGCTCAGGGCGAACACCGGGCTCGGCCCCGGCTCACCCGTGGCCTTGCCGTCCAGCAACAAGCGATAGCGATGGCCTCGTTGCAGGCCGGGCTCGCTGGTGACGCTGACAATCACTTCGCCCGCAGTGCTGCGGACCGTCGCATCAGGCTCAGGGATCAGCACCCGCAACATGTCGTAGCGAAAGGCTGGGGGTTCTTCGGTTTTCTTCGGGCTGACCGCCGCTGGCGCGCTGCTCTGCGTGGGCGCCATGCGATTGCTGGTGGCCATCGGTACTCGTTTGGCGTTGCCCCGTGGCTGGTCGGTAAACACCCGATTGCCTTGGGCGTCGACGTACGTGAACACTTCGGCCGAGGCGCTCAGGCAGGTCAGGGCGAACAATGCTGCAAGCAGTCCGCACCTCATGGCACGTGAACCCGTTGCACGGTGAAGGTCATCACGGGACTCTGCTGCACCACGGTCTCGCCACTGACCACCTGTACGGCGAGGCTGTGGGTACCGCGATCGATGTTCACCAATTGCAGGCTCGGCACGTTACTGGGAGTGCCGTAGGGCTGATCGTCGAGCAGCAGGCGAAAAAGGTGCCCACCTTGCAGGCGCGGCTTGATCAACACCTTGACCGTGAAGGTGCCGTTGTTGGCGCGCAAGGCTTCGCTGGTCGGCAGGTCGGTGAGTTCCAGCACGCTGTAGGTATTGCTCGATTGCACCGGCTCGGTGGATGGGCCGGGGCTGTCGACCGGTACTTGTGGTTGCACACTGTTGAGCGGTGGCAGGTCCACGGTTTCAGTCTTGACCCCGTCCGGCGGCTGATTGCTGTACGCCGTGTTGCCGTTGGCGTCAGTGTATTTGTAGATCTGCGCGGCGGCGGGCAGCGCGATCAATAGTAATAAACAGAGAAATCCACGACCCATGGCATCAACCGATCTTGAAAAAGCGTTGGCTTGCAGCATAGGCGAGGGCGAGCCGTAGGCCCAGGTTGTTAACATTTGGGCATGATTTGCCGGTTAGTCCGAGCACCGAAAACCCAATGGGAGCGAGCCTGCTCGCGAAAGCGGCGTGTCAGCCAGCCTGGATCTGACTGACACAGCCTCTTCGCGAGCAGGCTCGCTCCCACACATTAAATACCGTCCACAAAAAAGGCCTCCCGAAGGAGGCCTCTCTCATTTCACGCTGCTTGCGCAGGCGCTACCGGATTAGCAGCTGTAGTACAGCTCGTATTCCAGTGGGTGTACGAAGGTACGTACTTTGATTTCTTCTTCGCTTTTCAGGGCGATGTAAGCGTCGATGAAGTCGTCACTGAAAACGCCGCCTTTGGTCAGGAACGCACGACCTTTGTCCAGTTCTTCCAGGGCTTCTTTCAGGCTGCCGCAAACTTGTGGGATCTCTTTCGCCTCTTCAGGCGGCAGGTCGTACAGGTTTTTGTCAGCAGCGTCGCCAGGGTGGATCTTGTTCTGGATGCCGTCCAGGCCAGCCATCAACAGGGCAGCGAAGCCCAGGTATGGGTTGGCTGCTGGATCCGGGAAGCGAGCTTCGATACGGCGAGCGCGCGGGCTGGACACGTATGGAATACGGATCGAAGCGGAACGGTTGCGAGCCGAGTAGGCCAGCATCACTGGCGCTTCGAAGCCCGGAACCAGACGCTTGTAGGAGTTGGTCGACGGGTTGGTGAAGCCGTTCAGGGCCTTACCGTGCTTGATAATGCCGCCGATGAAGTACAGAGCGGTGTCGGACAGGCCGGCATAGCCTTCGCCAGCGAAGGTGTTCTTGCCATCTTTGGCGATGGACAGGTGAACGTGCATGCCCGAACCGTTATCGCCGTACAGTGGCTTCGGCATGAAGGTCGCGGTGCGGCCGTAAGCGTCAGCGACGTTGTGTACGCAGTACTTCAGGGTCTGAACTTCGTCAGCCTTGGCAACCAGGGTGTTGAACTTCACACCGATTTCGTTCTGGCCGGCAGTGGCCACTTCGTGGTGGTGCACTTCGATGACCAGGCCCATTTCTTCCATGGCGTTGCACATGGAGGTACGGATTTCGTGGTCGTGGTCGAACGGAGGAACCGGGAAGTAGCCGCCTTTGATGCCTGGACGGTGGCCTTTGTTGCCGCCTTCCACGTCTTGGTCGGACATCCACGAGCCTTGCTCGGAGAAAATCTTGAACATCGAACCGGAGATGTCGGACTTGAACTTGACCGAATCGAAGATGAAGAATTCTGGCTCAGGGCCAACGAAAACGGTGTCGCCGATGCCGGTGGACTTGAGGTATTCCTCGGCACGCTTGGCGATCGCGCGCGGGTCGCGGTCGTAGCCTTGCATGGTCGAAGGCTCGATCACGTCGCACACCAGAATCAGGGTTGGCTCTTCGGTGAACGGGTCGAGAACGGCAGTGGTGTCGTCCGGCATCAGGATCATGTCGGAAGCTTCGATGCCTTTCCAGCCAGAGATGGAGGAACCGTCGAACATTTTGCCTTCTTCGAAGAAAGCTTCATCCAGCGCGTCGCGAGCCGGCATGGTCACGTGGTGCTGAGTGCCTTTAGTGTCCGTGAAGCGCAGATCAATCCACTTGACGTCATGATCTTTGATGAGTTGAACCGACTTCGACATATGTCCTCCGGGGTGGCTTAGGGCTAAGTAGTGGAGTGCCCTTAGAATGTGGGTGATGCCGGCGCGAATACTCGGCCATGGCAACCTGCCTCACAAGGGAGCAAATTGCATGCCAGTGCCCCAGCTTGGGTTTTTTGCTCCAAATTCATGCTTATAAAGGCCTGGAGCGGTGATTCGCAGAAAAGCGCGCCCTGTAATGTGGCGTTTATTTCTGCAAACGACCTGTTTTGGTGCGTGCAAAACCTTCTGCACATTAACTGGTTAAACCTTGAGCAATTTCCGCTATAATCCGCGCCCCCCTTTTTCGGCTGGCCGTTCGCGCGCTGTTTTCATGAAACTTATCGTAAAAGTCTTCCCCGAGATCACCATCAAGAGCCGCCCGGTACGGATGCGTTTCATCCGCCAGTTGGCCAAGAACATCCGTGCCGTGCTCCGCGATCTGGACCCGGCTGTGGTGGTGAACGGTGTGTGGGACAACCTCGAGCTGGAAACCCGCATCAGCGAGCCCAAAGCCCTGAAGGAAATGACCGAGCGCCTAAGCTGCATGCCGGGCATCGCGCATTTCCTGCAGGTGGATGAATACCCGTTGGGGGATTTCGACGACGTGGTTGCCAAGTGCAAGCTGCACTTCGGCGATGCCCTGGCCGGAAAGATCTTTTCCGTACGCTGCAAGCGCGCCGGGCACCACGATTTCTCGTCCATGGACGTGGAAAAATACGTCGGCAGCCAGTTGCGTCGCCAGTGCGGCGCCGCCGGGATTTCCCTGAAAGAGCCGGAAATCGAAGTTCGTATCGAAATTCGCGACCAACGGTTGTTCGTGATCCACAGCCAGCACGACAGCATCGGCGGTTATCCGTTGGGTGCGCTGGAGCAGACGCTGGTGCTGATGTCCGGTGGTTTCGATTCCACCGTGGCGGCGTACCAGATCATGCGTCGCGGGCTGATGGCGCATTTCTGCTTCTTCAACCTGGGCGGCCGGGCCCATGAATTGGGGGTGATGGAGGTCGCGCACTTCATCTGGAAGAAGTACGGCAGCTCGCAACGCGTGTTATTTGTCAGTGTGCCGTTCGAAGAAGTTTTGGGCGAAATCCTCGGCAAAGTCGATAACAGTCATATGGGCGTGGTTTTGAAGCGTATGATGTTGCGCGCTGCGTCGCGAATCGCCGATCGCCTGGATATCGATGCCCTGGTCACCGGTGAAGCGATTTCCCAGGTGTCGAGCCAGACACTGCCGAACCTGTCGGTGATCGACTGCGTGACCGACAAGCTGGTGCTGCGGCCACTGATCGCCAGCCACAAGCAGGACATCATCGACCTGGCCAACGAAATCGGCACCGCTGATTTCGCCAAGCACATGCCCGAGTATTGCGGGGTCATTTCGGTGAACCCCAAGACCCACGCCAAGCGCAACCGCGTGGAGTACGAAGAACAACAGTTCGACATGGCGGTGCTGGAGCGTGCGCTCGAGAACGCCAAACTGGTTTCGATCGATCGCGTGATCGACGAGTTGGGCCAGGATTTGCAGATTGAGGAAGTCAGCGAAGCGCTCGCTGGTCAGATCGTGATCGACATCCGCCACCCGGATGCGGCCGAGGATGACCCGTTGGCACTGGCTGGCATCGATGTACAAACGATGCCGTTCTATGCACTGAACGCGCGTTTCAAGGAACTGGACCCTACTCGCCAGTACCTGCTGTATTGCGACAAAGGCGTGATGAGTCGCCTGCATGCCCACCATTTGCTCAGTGAGGGGCATGCCAATGTGCGCGTTTATCGACCGAGCTAAGTGCCCGGGGCTGTTTGCCTGTGGCCTGCGTCACCGGCCCCCCGACGCCGCCGTCAAGCTGTAACGGCTTTGCCGGACTCTACTGTTAATCGCTGCCAAGACTTGTCAGCACACCGAATCCTCTGATCGAGATACACAAGTGATCGAAAATCTACGCAACATCGCCATCATTGCTCACGTTGACCATGGTAAAACCACCCTGGTAGACAAACTCTTGCGTCAATCCGGCACCCTGGAGCGCAACGAGCTCAACGACGAGCGCGTGATGGACTCCAACGACCAGGAGAAAGAGCGCGGTATTACCATTCTGGCGAAAAACACCGCCATCAACTGGAACGGCTACCACATCAACATCGTGGACACCCCGGGCCACGCCGACTTCGGCGGCGAAGTTGAACGCGTAATGTCGATGGTTGACTCCGTTCTGCTGCTGGTTGACGCACAAGACGGCCCTATGCCGCAAACCCGTTTCGTGACCAAGAAGGCTTTCGAAGCCGGCCTGCGTCCAATCGTGGTCATCAACAAAGTCGACCGTCCAGGCGCGCGTCCGGACTGGGTTCTGGACCAGATCTTCGACCTATTCGACAACCTCGGTGCCACCGAAGAACAGCTGGACTTCAAAGTCGTCTACGCTTCGGCCCTGAACGGCATTGCCGGTCTGGAACACACCGACATGGCTGAAGACATGACCCCGCTGTACCAGTCGATCGTCGACAACGTACCGGCGCCGAAAGTCGACCGTGACGGTCCTTTCCAGATGCAAATCTCGGCACTGGACTACAACAGCTTCCTGGGTGTGATCGGCGTTGGCCGTATCGCTCGTGGTCGCGTCAAGCCGAACACCCCGGTTGTCGCCATCGACGCCGACGGCAAGAAGCGCAACGGCCGTATCCTGAAACTGATGGGTCACCACGGTCTGCACCGCATCGACGTTGAAGAAGCGGCAGCCGGCGACATCGTCTGCATCAGCGGCTTCGAGCAACTGTTCATCTCCGACACTCTGTGCGACCCAACCGCTGTTGAAGCGATGAAGCCACTGACCGTTGACGAGCCAACCGTTTCCATGACCTTCCAGGTCAACGACTCGCCATTCTGCGGTAAAGAAGGCAAGTTCGTGACCTCCCGTAACATCAAGGAACGTCTGGACAAAGAGCTGCTGTACAACGTGGCTCTGCGCGTTGAAGAAGGCGACTCGGCTGACAAGTTCAAGGTCTCCGGCCGTGGTGAGCTGCACCTCTCGGTACTGATCGAAACCATGCGTCGCGAAGGCTTCGAAATGGGTGTTGGTCGTCCAGAAGTGATCATCCGCATGGTGGATGGCGTCAAGCACGAACCGTACGAAAACGTGACCATCGACCTGCCGGAAGAATCCCAGGGCGCGATCATGGAGCAAATGGGCCTGCGTAAGGGCGACCTGACCAACATGGTTCCGGATGGCAAGGGCCGTGTGCGCCTTGAGTACAACATCCCGGCCCGTGGCCTGATCGGTTTCCGTAACGAGTTCCTGACCCTCACTTCCGGTGGCGGCATCCTGACCTCGATCTTCGACCGTTACGACGTGATGAAGTCCGGCGACATGTCCGGCCGTCAGAACGGCGTGCTGGTATCGGTTGCAACCGGTAAGGCACTGACCTACTCGCTGGAAACCCTGCAGGCGCGTGGCAAGCTGTTCGTTGAACACG
The DNA here is from genome assembly GCF_031583775.1 of Pseudomonas rhizozeae. NCBI lineage: Bacteria > Pseudomonadati > Pseudomonadota > Gammaproteobacteria > Pseudomonadales > Pseudomonadaceae > Pseudomonas > Pseudomonas rhizozeae. Next base: position 35,936 of record NZ_JAVLSB010000049.1, on the reverse strand, counting down.
GCCAGGACATCTACGAAGGTCAAATCGTTGGCTTGAACAGCCGCGACAACGACCTGGGTGTCAACCCAACCAAAGGCAAGAAGCTCGACAACATGCGTGCTTCGGGTAAAGACGAAACCATCGCTCTGGTTCCGCCAGTTAAGTTCACCCTGGAGCAAGCTCTGGAGTTTGTGCAAGAAGACGAACTGTGTGAAGTGACGCCTAAGTCCATCCGTCTTCGCAAGAAGATCCTGGGCGAAAGCGAGCGTACCCGCGCTGCCAAGAAGTCCGGTAACTAAGTCTTTCAGTTAGCGGCAAAAAAACGCCCCCGATCGCGAGATCGGGGGCGTTTTTGTTTGTCCGGGATTTGTGTCGTGTCAGGGCTGACGCCTTCGCTGGCAAGCCAGCTCCCACAGGGGCCGGCGTTGAACACGAATTGTGTGACCACCACAAATCTCTGTGGGAGCTGGCTTGCCAGCGATGAGGCCGGATCAGGCGATCAAAACTTCTCGAGCGTGCGCCGGCTGCTGCTCGATTCCCGCGCCACTTCCTTCGGCTTGTACGCACAAAACCCCGGCCGCGGACCAATCTTCGGGTGGTTACGGCAAGTATCCGGGCGCTTTTCATAAATAGTGCACAGACGGCTCTTACGATCCAGGTATAAACAATCGTTGTTGCTCATGCGCTGGAGTGTGAAGATCTCGGACTTCTGGTTGTAGCGCTCGACGATCCCTTCCTTCTGCAAACGCTTGGCGATGTTCTTCGGCGGGTCACCGCGCTCGAATTCATCGACGATGCCAATGCGGATCAAGTCCTTGATCTTGACTTCGACCGGCAGTGTGCAGCAGCTCGACACGCAGGAGCCGCACATCGGGGCCGAATATTTGGCCCAGGTATCGAGGCGATCGATCTCCGCGGCGGCGATCAGGTTGGACTTCATCATCAAGGGTTACCAGCGTGTGCATCAGGGCGCGCGATCATACCGGGACTGGTGGATTTTTGAACAACCTTTCGCCAGTTTTTTTTCATTTGTCGAGCAAAACAGCAACGTCCCCGGCACGGCATCTGCATTCATTCGCGCTAGATGCCAACGGAATCACGCCCCACAGGAAAAACTGCCGAACCCGAGCCTCTACCGTCGGTCAGACCGTCTAGGCTCAGACAATTCCATGCTCGCAAGAGGTCCTATTGATGACTCAAGAACCACTCGTTCGCGAAGCAGAGGTGGCCGCGTTCCGCGATGCCGTCCTGACTAAGCTCACCTATGCGGTGGGCAAAGACCCGGATCACGCCTTCGACCATGACTGGTTCGAAGCCATCGCCTTGGCGGCGCGCGACCACATGGTCGAGCACTGGATGGACCACACGCGGCAGATCTACCGCAAAGGCCAGAAGCGCGTTTATTACCTTTCGCTGGAATTCCTCATCGGCCGGTTGCTCTACGACAGCTTGAGCAACCTCGGCCTGCTCGACGTAGCGCGCGAGGCGCTGACTGAACTGGGCGTCGACCTGGAACGCATTCGCCTGTTGGAGCCCGATGCGGCGCTCGGCAACGGCGGCCTCGGCCGTCTGGCGGCGTGCTTCATGGAAAGCATGTCGACCCTCGGCATTGCCGGCCATGGTTACGGGATTCGTTACGAACACGGCTTGTTCCGCCAGGCGGTCGTCGATGGCTGGCAGCAGGAACAGACCGAGCACTGGCTGGATTTCGGCAACCCTTGGGAATTCGAACGCCCGGAGGTGGTGTACCCGATCGGCTTCGGCGGCAGCGTCGAAACCGTCACCGACGAAAACGGCAAGACCAAACAAGTCTGGTCGCCGGCGGAAACCGTGCGCGCCATTGCCTACGACACCCCGGTGGTCGGCTGGCGCGGCGCCAGCGTCAATACCTTGCGCCTGTGGCGTGCCCGCGCCGTGGAAGACCTGCACCTGGAACGCTTCAACGCCGGTGACCACTTGGGCGCCGTCGCCGAAGTGGCGCGTGCTGAAAGTATCTCCCGCGTGCTCTACCCGGCGGACAGCACCGAGGCCGGCCAGGAATTGCGCCTGCGCCAGGAATACTTCTTCGTCGCTGCTTCGTTGCAGGATTTGCTACGCCGCCATCGCAACATGCACACCTCGGTACTGACCCTGGGCGACCATGCGGCGATCCAGCTCAACGACACTCACCCGTCAATCGCCGTGGCCGAACTGATGCGGCAACTGGTCGACGTCTACGACGTGGCGTGGGATGCGGCGTGGCAGGTGACCGTCGACACGCTGTCGTACACCAACCACACCTTGCTCCCGGAAGCCCTGGAAACCTGGCCGGTCGGTTTGATGGAACGCATGCTGCCGCGGCACATGCAGATCATTTACCTGATCAACGCCCAGCACATCGATTCGCTGCGGGCCAAGGGCATCCACGACTTCGATGTGCTGCGCGCGGTGTCCCTGATCGAAGAAGACAACGGCCGCCGCGTGCGCATGGGCAACCTGGCGTTCCTCGGTTCGCACAGCGTCAACGGCGTCTCGGGGCTGCACACGCAATTGATGCGCAAAACCGTGTTCTCTGAATTGCACAAGCTGTACCCAGACCGCATCAACAACAAAACCAACGGCATCACGTTCCGCCGCTGGTTGTACCAGGCCAACTCGGAATTGACCTCGATGCTGGTCGACGCCCTCGGCGCCGACGTGCTGGACAACCCGGAAGAGCGCTTGCTCGACCTGGAGCCGTTTGCCGAGAAAGCACCGTTCCGCAAACAGTTCGCCGAGCAGCGCCTGCACAGCAAAAAAGCCCTGGCCTACTTGATCCACGAACGCCTCGGGATCGCGGTGAACCCGGCGGCGATGTTCGACGTGCAGGTCAAGCGGATCCACGAGTACAAACGCCAGCTGCTCAACCTGCTGCACACCGTGGCGCTGTACCAGGCGATCCGCGCCGAGCCGGAAGTGGACTGGGTGCCGCGGGTTAAAATCTTCGCCGGTAAAGCGGCGGCCAGCTATCACCAGGCCAAGCTGATCATCAAGCTGACCAACGACATCGCCCGCGTGGTCAACAACGACCCGACCGTGCGCGGTTTGCTCAAAGTGGTGTTCCTGCCCAACTACAACGTCAGCCTGGCGGAAAGCATCATCCCGGCGGCGGATTTGTCGGAGCAGATTTCCACCGCCGGCTTCGAAGCGTCGGGCACCAGTAACATGAAGTTCGGCCTCAATGGCGCGCTGACCATCGGCACCCTCGACGGCGCCAACGTGGAAATGTGCGAACGCATCGGTGCCGAGCACATGTTCATCTTCGGCCTCAGCGCGCAACAGGTGGAAGCGCGCAAGCAAAACCACGAGTTCAACGCCACGCCTGACATTGCCGCCTCGCACCGCTTGGGCGATGTGCTGCAAGCGATCCGGGGCGGGGTGTTCTCGCCGGACGATCCGTCGCGCTACGCCGGGTTGATCGATGGCTTGATCGACTACGACCGCTTCTTGGTGTGCGCTGACTTTGATTCCTACTGGGAAGCGCAGATGCGCGTCGAAGCCCATTGGCACAACAGCAACGAATGGTGGCGCTCGGCGGTGCTCAACACCTCGCGCATGGGCTGGTTCTCCTCGGACCGGACGATTCGTGAGTACGCCACCGACATCTGGAAAGCGCTGGAATAGCGTCAACTGTGCGCAAGGCTCAACGCCTGTTGGGCCGGATCGATAGACTGAGCCCCGGTTTTTGCCGGGGCTTGACCGTTTCCGGGAGCAGCGCAAATCAACTGTGGGAGCGGGCTTGCTCGCGAAAGCGGCGTAACAATCGACACTCATGTCGCCTGACACGCCCTTCGCGAGCAAGCCCGCTCCCACAGGTTTTGTGGTGTTTTCAAACTAGACTGACCGTCAACGCCACACCGCCGCGCTCGCCCCACCCCGGGGCCGCTTAGGGATATCGACCATGCAATGGATGTTCATGCTGATTGGCCTGGTACTGGGCTGGATACTCGACGAGTCGTTCAGCGACGCCTTGATCGGCGCGTTGCTGGGCCTGGGTATCGGCCAGGCCATCGGGCTGGCGCGCTTGCGCACGCAAGCCGCCGAGCAACGCGCGCAGCTTGAACAGGCGAAAGTCGCCCTCGGCGCAGTGGAACAACGCCTGATATTTCTCGAGCGCTCCGGAGTCGGCCCGTTTGCAGCAACCGCTCCAGAGACGACGCCGACGGCTGATCCCGATGCAGCGACCGCGCCTGCAACGCCAACGCCCGAGGCGCCTCGGGCATTGGTCTGGGAACTGCCACCCGAACTCGAGCCGCTGACCGTCGCGGCCGTTGAAACCCGCCAGCCATCGCCGACGGACGCGTGGAGCCTGGACGCGGTAGTCGCGGAACCGTCTGCACCATCCGCAACCGCCGCGCCACGGACGCCGAGCTTGATCGACCGCGCCATCACGGCAGCGCGCGATTGGCTGCTGGGCGGCAACACCGTGCTGCGAGTCGGCGTGGTGCTGCTGTTTTTTGGTCTGGCCTTCCTGCTGCGTTACGCCACCGAAGGCCTGGTGGTGCCGATCGAGTTGCGTTACGCCGGGGTCGCGGCCAGTGCCCTGGCGCTGCTGGCGCTGGGCTGGTGGCTGCGAACACGCAACACCAACTACGCGCTGATCCTGCAAGGCACCGGCATCGCCGTGCTGTACCTGACGGTGTTCGCCGCCATGCGTGTGCACCCGTTGCTCGACTCAACGGCGGCATTCGGCGTGCTGGTCGCGGTCACGGTGTTTTCCGCGATCCTCGCCATCAAACAGGATTCCCTGGCCCTGGCCTGTGTCGCTGCCCTGGGCGGTTTTGCTGCGCCGATCCTGACGTCCAGCGGTGCCGGCAGCCATGTGGCGCTGTTCAGCTACTTTGCGCTGCTCAACGCCGGCATCTTCGTCATTGCCTGGTTCAAGGCCTGGCGCTTGCTCAATGTCATCGGGTTCGTCGGCACCTTCGGCATTGGCTTCGCCTGGGGGCTGCGCGCCTACACGCCGGACCTGCTGTGGAGCACCGAGCCGTTCCTGATCCTGTTCTTCTTGATGTATCTGGGCATTGGCCTGCTCTTCGCTCGGCGCAAGTTGCAGGCATTGAACGATGCGCCGGCGGACGACGACCGCGAAGCGGTGCTCAAGTGGTCGGCGCGCAAGGGCGATTACGTCGATGGCACGCTGCTGTTCGGCCCGCCACTGGTGGGCTTCGGTTTGCAGTTCGCGCTGGTGCAACACCTGGAGTTCGCGGCGGCGTTCAGTGCGCTGGCGCTGGGCATCATCTACATGGGCCTGGCCCGCTGGCTAATGGGCGGCCGCGCGGCGTTGCTCGGGGAAACGTGCCTGGCGCTGGGGGTGATTTTCACCAGCCTGGCCATTCCCTTGGGCCTCGACGCGCGCTGGACCTCGGCGGCGTGGGCGGTGGAGGGCGCAGGGATTTTCTGGCTCGGTTTGCGTCAACAGCGCACCCTGGCTCACGCCTTTGCCTTGCTGCTGCAACTGGGCGCGGCGCTGGCCTTCCTCAGTGAATTGCGCGGCGGCGAGGCGAGTCTGCTCGATGGCTCATTGCTGGGTGCGCTGATGGTTGGCGCGGCGCTGCTGTTCACTTTTTACCAGTTGCACAACGCCGCACCGGAGCACCGGTCATCGTGGGAAAGCAAAGGTGCGCCGCTGTTGGCGTGCGTCGGCTTGGCCTTCGTCTATTTACTGGCGCCGCTGTATTTCCGCACCCACGGCACCGCGATCAGTTGGGCGTTGGCCGGTCTGGCGACCCTGTGGATCGGCCTGCATTTGCGCTCCAGGGCTTTTGTCCTCTCGGCGCTGGTGGTACAGACGTTGGGCGGCGCCGGGTTTCTGGTGGCGGGGGCGAACCTGTTCGGTCCTCTGTCCACCGAGGGGCTGACGCCGTTGGCCCATCGTGGTTTCTACACGCCGTTGCTGCTTAGCCTGACGGCGTTGGTCGGGGCCTGGCGCTTGCACTCGGGGCCGCAGATTGCGTCGCGGGCGCCGGCGGTTCAGCGCCGTTTGGCCGATGCCTTGTTGCTGTGGGGGACGGGGTGGTGGGCACTGACCTGGCTGTACGAGGTGTTGCGCTTTGCCCCTGCGTCGTTACAGGCAACCTTGCTGCTGGCGATCACCGCCGCGAGCGCCGCCCTCTGCGCCGTGTTGGCGTTGCGGTTGAAATGGACGTCGCTCGGCTTGCTCTGCACCTTGCTGATTCCGGTGGCGGCGGTGGTGTTGCTGAGCGCCTGGCATTCCCGTTATCACCCGGCAGCTGACTTCGGCTGGCTGGCGTGGCTCGCGGTGTTCGCTGTGCATTTCATCGCCCTGCGACGCCTGGCGCCGATGCTCCCGGCACAAGTGCTGAGCGCGGCGCATGTGTTGGGCGCCTGGTTGTTGATCGGCGTGCTGGCGCTGGAGTTGCGTTACGGCTTGATGCTGATGTCCGAACAATTCAATGCCTGGCGCTGGTTGGGTTGGGCGATTCTGCCGAGCCTGTACCTGGTGCTGATGGCCGCGCCGCGCGCGTGGCCGTGGCCGGTGTCGGCCTATTCCCGCGAATACCGGGTGTACGCCGCCGCACCGCTGGCATTGCTGATGCTCGGCTGGTTCTGGCTGGCGAATACCTTCAGTAACGGCCGCGCCGAGCCTTTGCCTTACGTGCCGCTGATCAACCCGCTGGAGCTGGGTCTGCTGTTCGCGCTGTTCGGGATTTATGTCTGGTCGCGCAGTGCCGTAACGCAACTGGCCCTTCGCAAGGACTACGCCGAGCGCGGTGCGGAGGTGATCGTCGGGGTGTCGCTGTTCGCCTTCTTTACCGCGCTGGTGATGCGCGCCGCGCACCATTGGGGTGGCGTGCCGTTTGCGCTGGATACCCTGTTGGAATCGATGCTGGTGCAGGCCGGGCTGTCGATCGTCTGGACCTTGATTGCCTTGAGCCTGATGATCGGCGGCCATCTGCGTCATCGCCGTGAGGTCTGGCTGATCGGCGCCGCGTTGATCGGCGTGGTGGTGGCCAAGCTGTTCTTTGTCGAATTGAGTAACCGTGGCGGGTTGGCGCGGATCGTGTCGTTTATCGGCGTTGGCGTGTTGTTGCTGGTGGTCGGCTATTTTGCGCCGTTGCCGCCCAAACGCATTGACGCTGGATCGGGTGAAGCCAAACCGGCGCCTGAAACCGAAGGAGTGTCGTCTTGAGTCAGCAGTTGAACCTGGGCTGGTTGGGGTGTTTGGTGCTGGGGATGAGCCTGGCCGCCAATGCCGCGGAGCAATTGGCGGATTTCACCACGCACGTGCCGTTGTCGGTCAGCGGCGAGGGGCCGTGGTATCGCCTCGAGTTGCCATTGAGCGTGCAGTTGACGGCCCGGCAAACCGACTTGAGCGACCTGCGGGTGTTCAACGCCGCCGGCGAGCCGCAAGCCTACGCTCTGGCCAAGGAGCCGGCGCAGACCCAGGAAAAACGCAGCCTCACTGACGTGAAGTGGTTCCCGCTGTACGCCTCGGCCGACGCTGGCGAAGGTGCGCCGAGCGTGCGCGTGCAGTCCAGCGCCAACGGCACGCTGGTCGAAGTGCAGCCGTCGAGCCAACTGGAGGCCGGCGAAGAAGTGCTGCGCGGCTGGTTGCTCGATGCCAGTGCAATCAAGGCGCCTTTGCAGCAGTTGATCCTCGACTGGACCAGCGAGCGCGATGGCTTCCAGCGTTTCACCATTGAAGCCAGCGATGACTTGCAGAACTGGCAGCCGTGGGGTGAAGGGCAGGTGGCTCGCTTGTCGTTCGCCGACGAGCGGGTCGAGCAGCATGAAGTCGGTTTGCCGGGGCAGTCGGCGCGCTACTTGCGCTTACTCTGGACGGCACCCAGCGCGGCGCCCGTGCTGATCGCCGCGCAACTGGAAAGCAGCAGCCGCCAAAGCCTGCCGCTACCACTGGTGTGGTCCGAGGCCCTGAGTGGCAGCACTCTCAAGGCCGGCGAATACACGTGGCAGTTGCCGATGGGGCTGAATGTCGAGCGTCTGCAAGTCGAGCTGAGCCAGCCCAACAGCCTGGCGCCCGTGACCCTCGCCGGGCGCCGCGACAGCAGTTTGCCGTGGCAGCCGTTGAGCAGCGGCTTGCTCTATCGCCTGACCCAAAGCGGCCAGGACGTGGTGCAAAACGAACTGCCGCTGACCGGGCAAACCGTGCAGCAGTTGAAGTTGACCGTCGACGAGCGCGGCGGCGGTCTCGGCACCGAAGCCCCGACCGTGCGCTACGCCGTGCGCGCCACGGCGCTGGTGTTCCTGGCCCGTGGTGCCGGGCCTTATACCCTGGCGCTGGGCAACCCGAGCGTGAAAGCGGCGAACCTATCGCTGGCCACGCTGATTCCCGATTACAGCGCGGCGAAACTGGCGACCCTCGGCACTGCGCAAGTGGATCGCGGCGCCGCGCTGACTACCCCGGTAGTGGAAACACCGCGGGTCGTGGGTGGCACTGACTGGAAAAAATTCGGGCTGTGGGGCGTGTTGCTGCTGAGCGTATTGTTTTTGGCGGCGATGGCCGCGAGTTTGTTGCGCAAACCCCCGGCCAAATCCTGAGGGCACCCTGGTGGTAGGGGTTTACAGCTACCCTTGTTGGGGGGCTCATGAACTCAATCGACGCTAAGTCGGTCCGATAGGAGGAATTACGCCCTGACTCGCGCTAAACTGCGCGGGTTTTCACCCCCACCATTGCTTCGGAGCCGTCCATGTCCCGCGTTACCCTGAGTCGCTATTTGATTGAGCAGACCCGCAGCAACAACACTCCTGCCGATCTGCGCTTCCTCATCGAAGTGGTGGCGCGTGCCTGTAAGGAGATCAGCCACGCCGTGTCCAAAGGCGCCCTGGGTGGTGTGCTGGGCAGCATGGGCACCGAAAACGTGCAAGGCGAAGTGCAGAAGAAGCTCGACGTGATCTCCAACGAGATCCTGCTCGAAGCCAACGAATGGGGCGGTCACCTGGCCGGCATGGCGTCCGAAGAAATGGACAATGCCTACCAGATCCCCGGCAAATACCCGAAAGGCGCCTACCTGCTGGTGTTCGACCCACTGGACGGTTCGTCGAACATCGACATCAATGCCCCGGTCGGCACCATCTTTTCGGTCCTGCGTTGCCCAAGCGAATACCTGAGCCAGAACGAAGCGCTGAACGAAAAAGCCTTCCTGCAGCCAGGCACCCAGCAAGTCGCCGCCGGTTATGCGATCTACGGCCCGCAAACCATGCTGGTGCTGACCCTCGGTGACGGCGTGAAAGGCTTCACCCTGGACCGTGAAATGGGCAGCTTCGTACTGACCCACGAAGACATCACGATCCCGGAGACCACCCAGGAATTCGCCATCAACATGTCCAACCAGCGCCACTGGGAAGCCCCGGTGCAGCGCTACGTCGGCGAGTTGCTGGCTGGCGAAGAAGGTCCGCTGAAGAAGAACTACAACATGCGTTGGGTGGCCGCGATGGTCGCTGACGTACACCGCATCCTGACTCGCGGTGGCTTGTTCATGTACCCGCGCGACAGCCGCGAGCCGTCGAAGCCGGGCAAACTGCGCCTGATGTACGAAGCCAACCCGATGTCGTTCCTGGTGGAGCAGGCTGGCGGTGCTTCCACCGACGGTCACCAACGCATCCTCGACATTCAGCCGGACGGCCTGCACCAGCGTGTGGCGGTGTTCCTCGGCTCGAAAGAAGAAGTCGAGCGCGCCACGGCCTACCACAAGGCCTGAGCCATGACCGCGCCCTGGCAGCCAGTGCTCGACTGGTGGTTCGGCACCGCCGACACCGCGCAAGAAGTGGCGGCGGCCAGGGGCAAATTGTGGTTCGGCAAGCGTGACAGCCAGGACCTCGAAGCGCGCACGCGTTTCGGGGCGCTGGTGGAGCAGGCACTGGCCGGCGAATTGACCGAGTGGGCGCAATGTCCTGAAGGTTGGCTGGCACTGGTGCTGTTGCTCGACCAGGTGCCGCGGATGATCTTCCGCGAAAACCGCAAATCCTACGCCGGTGACGCCAGAGCGTTGGCCCTTGTGGCGCAAGGCATCGCCGCGGATTTCGACCGGCAACTACAGCCGATCCAGCGGGTGTTCATCTACATCGTGTTCGAGCACTGCGAAAACCTCGCCGCGCAGAACGAAGCCATCTCCCGCTACCGCGAATTGCTCGCGCAGCAACCGGAGGAGGATCGAGCGTTGTTTGCCGATTACCTGGATTACGCTGAAAAGCATCAAAAGGTAATCGCCCAGTTCGGGCGCTTTCCCCATCGCAATGCGCTGTTGGGGCGGGAGTCGACTGAGGAAGAACGGGTGTTCCTGTCCAAACCTGGGTCAAGGTTCTAATTTTCTGCTGTTACTGATGCCGCCTTCGCTGGCAAGCCAGCTCCCACAGGTATCTGCGTCGTCCACAAAATCCGTGTTCACAATCGATCCTTGTGGGAGCTGGCTAGCCAGCGATGGGGCCATCAGCAGTGCTTTAAATCCTGAAACTGCCCACCAACTGCTTAAGCCGCGCCGCCTGCTGTTCCACAGGTATCACTGTCGTCCACAAAATCCGTGTTCACAACCGATCCTTGTGGGAGCTGGCTTGCCAGCGATGGGGCCATCAGCAGTGCTTTAAATCCTGAAACTGCCCACCAACTGCTTAAGCCGCGCCGCCTGCTGTTCCAGATCGGCACAGGCCCGTAGTGTCGACTGCAAGTTCTCCACGCCTTCCTGGTTAAGGGTGTTGATCTCGCTGATGTCGACGTTGATCGACTCGACCACCGCCGTCTGTTCTTCCGTGGCCGTGGCCACCGACTGGTTCATGCCGTCGATCTCACCGATGCGCTGGGTCACGCTGCCCAGGCGTTCGCCGGCCTGGTTGGCGATGCCGACGCTGCTTTCGCTTTGGCGCTGGCTGTCGGTCATGGTGCTGACCGCTTCCCGCGCGCCGACTTGCAGCTCTTCGATCATCTTCTGCACTTGCTGCGCCGAATCCTGGGTGCGGTGGGCGAGGTTGCGCACTTCATCGGCGACCACCGCAAAACCTCGTCCCGCCTCACCGGCACGGGCCGCTTCGATGGCTGCGTTGAGCGCCAGCAGGTTGGTTTGCTGGGAGATGCTGGTGATCACTTCGAGAATCTGCCCGATGTTCACGGTGTTGCTGTTGAGCGTTTCGATGTTGCCGCACGAGTCGCTGATCTTGGCCGACAACTGCTGCATCGCGACGATGGTTTTATCCACCACCTGCTGGCCTTCTTCAGCAAGGCCGCGGGCGTCGCTGGAATGTTGTGAGGCGAGGGCGGCGTTTTGGGCGATTTCCTGGGCGGCGGCGCCGAGCTGGTTAATCGCCGCGGCCACGCTGTTGGTGCGCGAAGCTTGCTGGTCGGAGTTGAACATCGACGAGTTGGAGGCCGCGACCACCCGCAACGCCACTTCGTTGACCTGGCCGGTGGCCGACGCCACTTCGCGGATCGAGGTGTGGATGCGCTCGACAAAGCGGTTAAACGAGGTGCCCAGCGCGCCAAACTCATCCTGGCCGTGGATCACCAGGCGTTTGGTGAGGTCGCCTTCGCCTTCGGCGATGTCGTGCATGGCGCGGCCCATGGTTAGCAGCGGCTGCATCAGGAAGCTGATCAGCATGCCGAGCAGGGCGATGATGATCACCACCGCGATGACCATGGCAATGATCGCCGAGGTGCGGAATTCGCTGAGCATCGAAAACGCGGTGTCTTGATCGAGCACCAGGCCCACGTACCAGTCTGCCGACGGCACGCCGTTGACGTGGCTGAACGAGATGAATTGCGGCTGGCCGTCGATCTCGACTTCTTTCAGGCCAGGGCTGACGTGTGGCGCGCCTGCGGGATAAGCCTCGGCGAGGTTTTTGAGCACTAGTTTGCTGTCCGGGTGGATCAGGATCTTGCCGTCGGCGCTGACGATGAACGCATGGCCGTGGCCACCGAAGTTCAGCGAGTTGATGATCGCGCTGACGTTCGACAAATCAATGTCGGCGCCGGCCACGCCAAGCATTTGCCCCTGATGCTGCACCGGCGTGGCGACGGTGATCACCAGCTTGCCCGAGGACGCGGCGATATAGGGTTCGGTGACGATGGTCTGACGCGCGCTGTCGGCAGCCTTGTACCAGCCGCGAGCGCGCGGGTCGTAGTCGGCGGCGCGGTTGCCGGCCGGGATCGAGAACATCACGCCGTCGGTGCCGCCGAAGTAGCTGAGCTGGAAGTTGCCGGTGTAGGCCGGCAAGTCGATGGCGCGTTTGAGGCTGGCCGGGGCGTTGCCGTCGACGGCGATCTGCTGCGACAGCGATTGCAGCAACTGGATGCGGCTCTCCAGCCAGGTCTGGATGTTGCGGCTGGTAAGGTTGCCGAGTTCCTGCATCGACGCTTCCGTACTGCTGCGCAGGGTTTGGCGCTGCCGGTAGTCGTTGAACAGAATGAAGCAAACGAACGCGACGGCCACCACAAGGGCTGCAGCCAGCAGGATCTTATGGCTGAATTTCATGTTTCTGGTCATTGAATGAGCTACCGCGGGGTGGGCTGATCGACTAAGAGGAAGCCAGTGCCCGGGACCGAGCTTGGCGTTGCATTTGTGTCGACACGCGAGCGCCAAAGATTAGGCGTCTTTGTCGAAAAACCGACGAAATGCCAAATAGCCCTGCAAAGTGGCTGATTTATCGGTAAATCCCGGACGAGTGGCGGGACAAAAAGCACAGGGCTCGGGGAACCGAATTTGGCTTTCCTGTCTAAGCTTCTGGTTGGCAGCCATGCCGCCCCCCTTTCGTTCCAGGAGTTACTCCATGTCGCTGCGATCCCTCGCCCTCTTGTCGCTCTGCGTGCTATTGGCCGCGTGCAGCAAGGTCAATCAGGAAAATTACGCGAAGTTATCGGCCGGGATGGCCAAGGCCGAGGTTGAGAACCTGCTGGGCAAGCCGAGCGACTGCTCAGGCGCCTTGGGCATGTCCAGTTGCACCTGGGGCGATAAAAATAGCTTTATCAGCGTGCAATACGCTGGTGACAAAGTGCTGATGTTTTCCGGCCAAGGCCTGAAGTAAACCGGGGCTACGCGCCCACGGGAGAAAAACAATGATGCGGTTATTGATAGTTCTTTTCGCCGGCCTGATCTTGGCCGGCTGCGCCACCTCTGGCGACGACACGTTGGCGCCGAAAACCGTCAACAGCGTCAACCTCAAGCGGTACCAAGGCACCTGGTACGAGCTGGCGCGCCTGCCGATGTATTTCCAGCGCAACTGCGCGCAATCCGAAGCCCGTTATACGTTGCAGTCCGATGGCAATGTCGGCGTGCTTAACCGCTGCCTGACGCCGGACTGGACCTGGGAAGAAGCGCGCGGTACAGCGTACCCGCAGGTGCCCGGCAAGACGGACAAGCTGTGGGTCGAGTTCGATAACTGGTTTTCGCGCCTGATACCGGGCGTGGCGAAAGGCGAGTACTGGGTGCTGTACGTCAGCGATGACTACAAGACTGCCGTGGTCGGCGACCCGAGCCGCCGCTACCTGTGGCTGCTGTCGCGAACCCCGACCGTCAACGGCGTAGTGCGCGAAGAGTTGCTGAGCAAGGCCCGTCAGCAAGGCTACGACACCACGCGGCTGATCTGGCGGGTGAGCGATACGCAAATGGCCAAGACGTCCAACTGACTGCACTAGGTGGGAGCGACAATGCTCCCACTTTTTTATCCAGTGTCAGCCCAGCAAATCCCGCAACACTTGGGTGAACGCCTGGTTGCTTTCATCTTCGGCCGCATGCCGGCCACTTCGCACCACCCACTGCCCATTGACCATCACGTCGCGCACCTGGCGATCGCCACCGGCAAATAACCAGCGGTTGAGAATCCCGTCGCCCTGCGCCGTGGCCAGGTAGGGATCGTTGCCGTCGAGCACCAGCCAGTCGGCGCGTTTGCCCACTTGCAATGCGCCAATCGGCTGGCCCAAGGCCTGAGTGCCGCCGTCGAGCGCCGCGTCGTACAGCGTGCGGCCGACCATCGGCTGATCCGCGCCATACAGGCGATTGCGCCGCTGGTCGCGCAGGCGCTGGCCGTATTCCAGCCACCGCAGTTCCTCCACCACGCTCAACGACACATGGCTGTCGGAGCCAATGCCCATGCGCCCGCCCTGAGCGAGGAAATCCACCGCCGGGAAAATCCCGTCGCCGAGGTTGGCTTCGGTGGTCAGGCACAAACCGGCGATGGCGCGACTCTTGGCCATCAGCGTGACTTCTTCGGGATTCGCGTGGGTGGCGTGGACCAGGCACCAGCGCTGATCGACCTCGACGTTTTCGTACAGCCATTGCAGTGGTCGGCGGCCGCTCCAGCTCAGGCAGTCGTCGACTTCTTTCTGCTGTTCGGCGATGTGGATGTGCACTGGGCACTTTGTGTCGCTGGCCGCCAGGACTTCGCTGATTTGCTCCGGTGTGACCGCGCGCAATGAGTGGAAACACAATCCCAAGCGCTGCGCGGGTTGCTGGGCCAAAACGGGCTGCAGTTGCGCCTGCAGCTTCAGGTAGTTGTCGGTGCTGTTGATGAAGCGGCGCTGGCCGTCGTTCGGCGTCTGGCCGCCAAAACCGGCGTGGCTGTAGAGCACCGGCAGCAGCGTCAGACCAATGCCCGCGGCACTTGCGGCGTGGCTGATGCGCAGCGCCAGTTCGGCCGGGTCGGCGTAAGGCTGACCGTTGCTGTCGTGGTGCACGTAGTGGAATTCGGCGACCGAGGTGTAGCCGGCCTTGAGCATTTCGATGTACAGCTGGCGGGCGATCACGCCGAGTTGCTCGGGGCTGATTTTTCCGACGAGCCGATACATCAAATCGCGCCAGGTCCAGAAGCTGTCGTTCGGGTTGCCGGCCACTTCCGCCAGCCCGGCCATCGTCCTTTGGAACGCGTGGGAGTGCAGGTTCGGCATGCCAGGTAACAATGGGCCGCCCAGCCGCTCGGCGCCTTCTGCGGTGGAATTGGCCTGGATTTGAGTCAGTACGCCGTCGTGGCTGACCTCAAGACGTACATCATTGGCCCATCCATCAGGCAGCAGCGCGCGTTCGGCAAAGAAGGCGGACATGGTTCAAAACCCCCAGCGTGTGTTATTTGTATATACATATACAGACGTTTGCCTGCTCGGTAAACTCCGGCAAGCTAGCCATCTTTCAACATCCACAAGGATTCCCCGTGCCGACTCCGCCTGCTGTTTCCCCGCTGGCTGCCCAAATGGGCGACAGTCCGGCGCCGCTCTATGCCCGCGTCAAACAGATGATCACCCAGCAAATCGACAGTGGTAACTGGCCGCCCCATTACCGCGTGCCGTCGGAAAGCGAGTTGGTCAACCAGTTGGGTTTCAGCCGCATGACCATCAACCGCGCCCTGCGCGAGATGACCGCCGACGGTCTGCTGGTGCGCATGCAGGGCGTGGGTACGTTTGTCGCCGAGCCCAAGAGCCAGTCCGCGCTGTTCGAAGTGCACAACATCGCCGACGAAATCGCCTCACGCGGCCATCGCCATACCTGCCAGGTGATTACCCTGGAAGAAGAGGCCGCCGGTTCCGAGCGCGCGCTGGCGCTGGACATGCGCGAAGGGCAAAAAGTCTTCCATTCACTGATCGTGCATTTCGAAAACGATATCCCCGTGCAAATCGAAGACCGCTTCGTCAATGCGTTGGTGGCACCGGACTACCTCAAGCAGGATTTCACCTTGCAGACGCCCTACGCTTACCTGAACCAAGTGGCGCCGCTGACCGAAGGCGAGCACGTGGTCGAAGCGATCCTCGCCGAGCCGTCCGAATGCAAATTGCTGCAGATCGAACAAGGCGAGCCGTGCCTGCTGATTCGCCGGCGCACCTGGTCGGGTCGCCAGCCAGTGACCGCCGCGCGCCTGATTCACCCCGGTTCTCGTCATCGTCTGGAAGGTCGCTTTCATAAATGAAAACCCAGGTTTTACGCGCCAAGGATTACCCGCGCATGCCGTGGAAAAACGGCGGCGGCAGCACTGAAGAAATCACCCGCGATGCGGGCCATGACCTCGACGGCTTCGGCTGGCGCCTGTCGATTGCCGATATTGGCGAGTCCGGCGGTTTTTCCACTTTCGCCGGTTATCAGCGGGTGATCACCGTACTGCAAGGTGACGGCATGACCTTGCGCGTCGATGGCCGCGACACTCGGCCTCTGCTAGCGCTGGACCCGTTCGCCTTTACCGGTGAAAGCCAGGTCTCGTGCCGCTTGCTCGGCGGGCCGATCCGCGATTTCAACCTGATCTACGCCCCGGACCGCTACCTCGCGCGCTTGCAATGGCTGGACGGCGAACAGCGATTGTTCAGCGCCGCGAGCATCGTGCTGGTGTTCAGCGTGACCGAGCAACTTGCAGTGCGGATCGCCGCCGACACCCAGCAACTGGGCCGGCATGATTGCCTGCAACTGAGCGGTAACACCGGGCTGCTGGAACTCGCGATCACCGGTGCCTGCTGCGTGATCGAACTGACTGCACGCTGATTTACCTCCGTACAAAAACCTGTGGCGAGAGAGCTTGCTCACTAGGCTGCAACTGCAAATAGTGGGGCCGCTTCGCAGCCCAGCGGGAGCAAGCGCCCTCGCCACATGTGTTGCGCTCGTCAGTTCCCAATCCCCGCACCATCTTGTTACCGAACGCCCCAACGTGGCGCAAAACCCTATCTAAGCTACGACCCAACACCCGCGCAAATTCCCCCGCGAAAAATTTTGTCTTCAGCAGTAACCCTTGATCCAGGCGCTCTCCAGTCGTGTCTGCATTTTTTATCGAATGCTCATCCAGCAAGTTGGCCGCTTGATTGCATATGCTTGTATGTACAAGTAAAGACGTATGCGTATGAGTCCATGGCGATTCCCGCAGCGTCCACTGATTCGCTGGCAGCGCGTCGACGCGTGTCGGCTTGCTCGCCCACCGCCAGGGTTGGTTTGAATTGATTCGCTGAGGAGTTTTTTTCGTGACTGACAACAAACAGACCAAATACCGTAACGTCGAAATCCGCGCTGCCCGCGGCAACACGCTGACCGCCAAAAGCTGGCTGACTGAAGCGCCGTTGCGCATGCTGATGAACAACCTCGACCCGGAAGTCGCCGAAAACCCGAAAGAACTGGTGGTGTACGGCGGCATCGGCCGTGCCGCGCGTAACTGGGAGTGCTACGACAAAATCGTCGAAAGCCTTACCAATCTCAACGACGACGAAACCCTGCTGGTGCAATCCGGCAAACCGGTCGGCGTGTTCAAGACCCACAGCAATGCGCCGCGCGTACTGATCGCCAACTCCAACCTGGTGCCGCACTGGGCGAGTTGGGAGCACTTCAACGAACTCGACGCCAAAGGCCTGGCGATGTACGGCCAAATGACCGCCGGCAGCTGGATCTACATCGGCAGCCAGGGCATCGTCCAGGGCACTTACGAAACCTTCGTCGAAGCCGGGCGCCAACACTACAACAGTGACCTCAAAGGCCGTTGGGTCCTGACCGCCGGCCTCGGCGGCATGGGCGGCGCGCAGCCACTGGCCGCGACCCTGGCCGGCGCCTGCTCGCTGAACATCGAATGCCAGCAGGTCAGCATCGATTTCCGCCTTAACAGCCGCTACGTCGACGAGCAAGCCACCGACCTCGACGACGCCCTGGCGCGTATCGACAAATACACCAAGGAAGGTAAAGCGATCTCTATCGCACTGCTGGGTAATGCCGCGGAAATTCTCCCAGAGCTGGTCAAGCGTGGCGTGCGCCCGGACATGGTCACCGACCAGACCAGCGCCCACGACCCGCTTAACGGTTACCTGCCGGCCGGTTGGACCTGGGACGAGTACCGCGCCCGCGCCAAGACCGAACCTGCCGCCGTGGTCAAAGCCGCCAAGCAATCGATGGCAGTGCACGTCAGGGCGATGCTCGACTTCCAGAAAATGGGCGTGCCGACCTTCGACTACGGCAACAACATCCGCCAGATGGCCCAGGAAGAAGGCGTCGAAAACGCGTTCGACTTCCCCGGTTTCGTCCCGGCCTATATCCGTCCGCTGTTCTGCCGTGGCATCGGCCCGTTCCGTTGGGCGGCGCTGTCGGGTGATCCGCAAGACATCTACAAAACCGACGCCAAGGTTAAAGAGCTGATCCCGGACGACGCGCACCTGCACAACTGGCTGGACATGGCCCGTGAACGCATCAGCTTCCAAGGCCTGCCGGCGCGTATTTGCTGGGTCGGCCTGGGCCAGCGCGCCAAGCTTGGTTTGGCGTTCAACGAAATGGTACGCAGCGGCGAGTTGTCGGCGCCGGTCGTGATCGGTCGCGACCACCTCGACTCCGGTTCGGTGGCCAGCCCCAACCGCGAAACCGAATCGATGCAGGACGGTTCCGACGCCGTGTCCGACTGGCCGCTGCTCAACGCCTTGCTCAACACCGCCAGCGGCGCAACCTGGGTTTCGCTGCACCACGGCGGCGGCGTCGGCATGGGCTTTTCGCAGCACTCGGGCATGGTGATTGTCTGCGACGGCACCGACGAAGCGGCCGCGCGCATCGCTCGCGTACTGCACAACGACCCGGCCACCGGTGTCATGCGTCACGCCGATGCCGGTTACCCGATCGCCATCGATTGCGCCAAGGAACAAGGGCTGAACTTGCCGATGATTACCGGCAGCAAGTAACACAGATTCCTGTGGGAGCTGGCTTGCCAGCGAAAGCGGTGGCGCTGCTGGAAATGATGTAGCAGGTGCCGACGTCATCGCTGGCAAGCCAGCTCCCACAGGGGGCGAGTCGCCCGAACAGAACAATCAAACAATCCACAGAGGTTGAACCATGGCTGTCAACGATCGTGCAAGCAGTAAACCGTTGATCGAGCGACGCTCGATCGACTACATCCCGGAAGCGGAAAGACACGGTCGTCTGTTCAGTCAGTTCACCCTGTGGATGGGCGCCAACCTGCAAATCACTGCGATTGTCACCGGGGCGTTGGCCGTGGTGCTGGGCGGTGATGTGTTTTGGTCATTGATCGGTTTGTTGATCGGTCAGTTGCTCGGCGGCGGCGTCATGGCGCTGCATGCTGCGCAAGGGCCGAAGCTGGGCTTGCCGCAGATGATCTCCAGTCGCGTGCAGTTCGGCGTGTATGGCGCGGCGATTCCGATCGTGCTGGTGTGCCTGATGTACCTGGGCTTCACCGCGACGGGTACGGTTCTGTCCGGCCAGGCGCTGGGTCAGTTGTTTGGGGTCAGCGATAGCACCGGCATCCTGATTTTCGCCAGTGTCATCGTGTTGGTGACAGTGCTCGGTTACCGGGTGATCCACTTTATTGGGCGGGTCGCCAGCGTCATTGGCGTGATTGCCTTTGTGTACCTGTTCAGCCGACTGATCAGCCAGGTTGATGTGGGCGCGCTGCTGGAGATTCGTCACTTCAGCTGGAGCAGCTTCCTGCTGGCGGTCTCGCTTGCGGCGTCCTGGCAGATCGCGTTCGGCCCTTACGTGGCCGACTATTCTCGCTACCTGCCGAGCACGACGTCTTCGGTGAAAACCTTTTTTGCCGCCGGCGCCGGTTCGGTGATTGGCGCGCAAGTGGCGATGATCCTCGGGGTGTTCGCTGCGGCCTCGGCCAACGGCCAGTTCGCCGGCCACGAAGTCGCGTACATCGTCGGCCTCGGTGGCACCGGTGCCACGGCGGCGCTGCTGTACTTCAGCATCGCC
The DNA here is from genome assembly GCF_031583775.1 of Pseudomonas rhizozeae. Classification (NCBI taxonomy): domain Bacteria; kingdom Pseudomonadati; phylum Pseudomonadota; class Gammaproteobacteria; order Pseudomonadales; family Pseudomonadaceae; genus Pseudomonas; species Pseudomonas rhizozeae. The sequence goes on along the minus strand of NZ_JAVLSB010000049.1, from coordinate 16,329 downwards.
TTCGGCAAGGTGACCATCTCGACGCTCAACTCCTATGGCAGCTTCATGTGCATCGCCACCATCATCAGCGGCTTCCGTGGCCACTTGCAGGTCTCGCGCTTGCAGCGCCTGGTGTTCGTGCTGGTGATCGTCGGTGCGGCGACCCTGATTGCCCTGCTCGGCCAGCATTCGTTCCTCGGTGCGTTCAAGTCTTTCATCCTGTTCCTGCTGGCGTTTTTCACGCCCTGGAGCGCGATCAACCTGGTGGACTACTACTGCATCACCCGCGAGCGTTATGACGTGCCGGCCCTGGCCGATCCCAACGGTCGTTATGGCCGCTGGAACCTGCTCGGGATCAGCGTTTACGTGTTTGGCGTGCTGGTGCAGTTGCCGTTCATCTCCACCAAGTTCTACACCGGTCCGCTGGTGGCGGCGCTGGGTGATGTGGATATTTCCTGGATCATCGGCCTGGTATTGCCCGCCGCCCTGTATTACCTGTGCGCAAAAAAATGGCACAGCGCGGTGCCCGATCGTCTGATCCTGCCGGTCGAGCAGGACAGCGTTGTACAACCTAAAGCAAGCGGGGCAGGTCGCGCTGCTGCGATCTAGACCTTGATTGGACGTGGACAGGGCTGGATGCCTCTTGACTGCCGTAAGCCAATTTCATGATTAGGAGCGTCACACAATGAAATCGAACAAGACCCTGCTGACCACATTGCTGTCCATGGGCCTGCTCGCCAGCGCCGGTGCTACCCAGGCGGCCGGTTGGTGCGAGTCGGGCAAACCGGTGAAATTCGCCGGCCTGAACTGGGAAAGCGGCATGCTGCTGACCGACGTGCTGCAAGTGGTGCTCGAGAAAGGTTACGACTGCAAGACCGACAGCCTGCCGGGCAACTCCATCACCATGGAAAACGCCCTGAGCAGCAACGACATCCAAGTGTTTGCCGAAGAATGGGTCGGCCGCAGCGAAGTCTGGAACAAAGCCGAGAAGGCCGGCAAAGTCATTGGCGTCGGCGCCCCGGTGGTGGGTGCGATTGAAGGCTGGTACGTGCCGCGTTATGTGATCGAAGGCGACGCCAAGCGCAAGCTGGAAGCCAAAGCCCCTGACCTGAAAAACATCGCTGACCTGGGTAAATACGCCGCCGTGTTCAAGGACGCCGAAGAGCCGTCCAAGGGCCGGTTCTACAACTGCCCGGCCGGCTGGACCTGCGAGCTGGACAACAGCGAAATGCTCAAAAGCTACGGCCTGGAAAGCAGCTACACCAACTTCCGCCCAGGCACCGGCCCGGCGCTGGATGCGGCCGTGCTGTCGAGCTACAAGCGTGGCGAGCCGATCCTGTTCTACTACTGGTCGCCTACTCCGCTGATGGGCCAGGTCGACCTGGTGAAACTCGAAGAAAAACCCGGCGTCGATAAAAGCGTGAGCATCAAGGTCGGCCTGTCCAAGACCTTCCACGACGAAGCGCCGGAGCTGGTCGCCGTGCTGGAAAAGGTCAACCTGCCGATCGACATCCTCAACCAGAACCTCGGGCGCATGGCCAAGGAGCGGATCGAGTCGCCAAAACTGGCGAAGATCTTCCTGAAGGAACATCCTGAGGTCTGGCACGCGTGGGTCAGTGCCGATGCAGCGAAGAAAATCGACGCGGCGCTGTAGGTTGAATCCTCCCGGCTAACCGAGAGGCTGGCCGGGATGTTCGCCGCAATCGCTTGATTGAGTTTCCTGATTGAGAGCCGCTTATGTTTCCCGAACGCTTTACTTTTTCCATCGCTGACTGGGTCAACGGTTGGGTCGATTCGCTGGTGACCAACTACGGTGATGTGTTCCGGCACATCTCCGACACGCTGCTCTGGGCCATCGTCAATCTCGAAGGCCTGCTGCGGGCGGCGCCTTGGTGGCTGATGCTGGCGATCGTCGCGGCCGTGGCCTGGCATGCGACGCGCAAGGTTGTGACCACGCTGGTGATTGTCGGCCTGTTGTTCCTGGTGGGCGCGGTCGGGCTGTGGGACAAGCTGATGCAGACCCTGGCGCTGATGATGGTGGCCACGGTAATTTCGGTGCTGATCGGCATACCCTTGGGGATTCTCTCGGCGCGCAGCAATCGCCTGCGGTCGGTGCTGATGCCGCTGCTCGACATCATGCAAACCATGCCGAGCTTCGTGTACCTGATTCCGGTGCTGATGCTGTTCGGCCTGGGCAAGGTCCCGGCAATTTTCGCCACGGTGATCTACGCCGCGCCGCCGCTGATTCGCCTGACTGACCTGGGCATTCGCCAGGTCGACGGCGAAGTGATGGAAGCGATCAACGCCTTCGGCGCCAACCGTTGGCAGCAACTGTTTGGCGTGCAACTGCCGCTGGCGCTGCCGAGCATCATGGCCGGAATCAACCAGACCACCATGATGGCCCTGTCGATGGTGGTGATCGCCTCGATGATCGGCGCCCGTGGCCTGGGTGAAGATGTGTTGGTGGGCATCCAGACCCTCAACGTCGGGCGTGGCCTGGAGGCCGGCCTGGCGATCGTGATTCTCGCAGTGGTCATCGACCGCATCACGCAGGCGTATGGTCGGCCACGGCATGAGGTGAGCAAATGAGCGAAGCATCCATCAGCAAGATCGAAGTGAAGAACGTCTTCAAGATTTTCGGTAACCGCTCCAAAGACGCATTGGCCATGGTCGGCCAGGGCAAGACCAAGGATCAGGTACTGGCCGAAACCGGTTGCGTGGTCGGGGTCAACGACTTGTCGCTGAGCATCAGCACCGGCGAGATCTTCGTGATCATGGGCCTGTCGGGTTCGGGTAAATCGACGCTGGTGCGCCACTTCAATCGCCTGATCGACCCCACCAGCGGCGCGATCCTGGTGGACGGCGTGGACATCCTGCAATACGACATGGACGCCCTGCGTGAATTTCGTCGGCACCGGATCAGCATGGTGTTCCAGAGCTTCGGCCTGCTGCCGCACAAGACCGTGCTGGACAACGTTGCCTATGGCCTCAAGGTGCGTGGCGAGACCAAGCAACTGTGCACCGAGCGCGCGCTGCACTGGATCAACACCGTGGGCCTCAAAGGCTACGAAAACAAATACCCGCATCAGCTGTCCGGCGGCATGCGCCAGCGAGTTGGCCTGGCCCGCGCACTGGCGGCGGACACCGACATCATCCTGATGGACGAAGCCTTCAGTGCTCTCGATCCGCTGATCCGCGCAGAAATGCAGGACCAGTTGCTGGAGCTGCAAAAGACCCTGCACAAGACCATCGTCTTTATCACCCACGACCTCGACGAAGCCGTGCGCATCGGCAACCGCATCGCGATCCTCAAGGACGGCCGGCTGATCCAGGTCGGTACGCCGCGGGAGATCCTGCACTCGCCAGCGGATGAGTACGTCGACCGGTTCGTGCAGCGGCGGGCGGCGGTGGTTTAAGGATTTGCAGTGACTGGCCAGGTCTGATCGCAGGCCAGCTCCACAGGTTTGTTGTGTTGCGAAGATTACATTCACTCAGCAGAACACTGTGGGAGCTGGCTTGCCAGCGATAGGGGCGGTGAAGCTGCATCAATAGTCAGGTTGAGGTTAAAGATGTCCCAGGCTGAAAAAATCGTTATCGCCGACGCCAAGTCGCGTTGGCAGGATGTGGTCGCGGTGGCGCGTCATGGTGCGGTGCTTGAGTTGTCGGCCAGTGCCTGGGCGCGGATCGACAATGCCCAGGCGATCGTCCAGCGCATTGTGGTCAGTGGCGAACGGGCGTACGGCGTGAACACCGGCCTCGGTGCGCTGTGCAACGTCTCGCTAAAGGACGAACAACTCAGCCAACTGTCGCGCAATACCCTGCTCAGCCACGCCTGTGGCGTTGGCGCGCCGCTGGCCGATGAGCAAACCCGGGCGATTCTTTGCGCGGCGATCCTCAATTACAGCCAGGGCAAATCCGGCATTCATCGGCAAGTGGTCGAAGCCCTGCTGGCGCTGCTCAACCGTGGCATCACCCCACAAGTGCCGGCGCAAGGTTCGGTGGGTTACCTGACGCACATGGCGCACATCAGCATCGCGCTGCTGGGCGTCGGCAACGTCAGCTACGCCGGGCGCATCGTCAGCGCGCAAGAAGCGTTGGCCGCAGAAGGCCTGCAACCGGTGAAGCTCGGCGCCAAGGACGGCTTGTGCCTGGTCAACGGCACGCCGTGCATGACCGGCCTCAGCTGTCTGGCGATTGCCGATGCGACGCGGCTGGCGCAATGGGCCGATGTGATCGGTGCCATGAGCTTCGAGGCGCAGCGCGGGCAAATCGCTGCGTTCGATGGCGAGATCCTCGCGCTCAAGCCGCACCCCGGCATGCAGCAGGTCGGCATCAACCTGCGCGCGTTGCTCGACGGCAGCGAAGTGATCGCCGCAAGCAAAGGTATTCGCACTCAGGACGCGTTGAGCATCCGCTCGATTCCACAAGTGCACGGCGCCGCGCGAGATCAACTGAACCATGCGATCCAGCAGGTGGAAACAGAACTCAACTCGGTCACCGACAACCCGATGCTGCTCGGCACGCCGGACGATTACCGGGTGATGTCCCAGGCCAATCCGCACGGCCAGTCGGTGGCGCTGGCCGCTGACCTGCTGGCGATCGCCATGGCGGAAATCGGCTCGATTGCCGAGCGTCGCCTCGACCGCTTGATCAACCCGCACGTCAGCGGTTTGCCGGCGTTTCTGGTGGCCAATCCCGGGGTCAACTCGGGGATGATGATCGTGCAGTACGTCGCAGCATCGCTGTGTGCGGAAAACCGCCAACTGGCGCAACCGGCGGTGCTCGACAACTTCGTGACCTCCGGCCTGCAAGAAGACCACCTGAGCCTGGGCACCAACGCCGCGCTGAAACTGCACCGCGCCCTGGAAAACTGCACGCAGATCCTCGCCATCGAATACCTGCTGGCGGGCCAGGCCTTTGAGTTTCTCAAAGAACAGCGATTTGGCGCGGGCACCGACACCGCGTGGCGCTTGCTGCGTGAACTGGTCCCGGCCTACGACCAGGACCGCTGGCTGGCGCCGGACATAGCCGCCGCCGCGAGCCTGCTCAAGGAGCCAAACCTGCTGCACAGCGCGCTACCGAATTTGCACTGACCCTTACCACGCCAGCGTGCCAAGGCGCGTCTCCCCACAAGGGCTGACGCGACGGACAACGGATCGCTCCGGAGCGTCTGGCGAGTTAATAAGAACCTCTCAAAAGGAGCACGAAATGACTGCGCTTAACCTGATTCCCGGCCAACTGACCCTGGCCCAGTTGCGTGATATCTACCTGCACCCGGTGACCCTGAGCCTGGACAACAGCGCGGCGGCGCAGATTGAAGCCAGTGTCGCCTGCGTCGAGCAGATCCTCGCCGAGAACCGCACCGCGTACGGCATCAACACCGGTTTCGGCCTGCTGGCCTCGACCCGCATCGCCAGCGAAGACCTGGAAAACCTCCAGCGCTCGCTGGTGCTGTCCCACGCCGCCGGCGTCGGCCAGCCGATCAGCGACGCCTTGGTGCGACTGATCATGGTGCTCAAGGTCAACAGCCTCAGCCGCGGTTTCTCCGGGATTCGCCGGCAGGTGATCGATGCGCTGATTGCGCTGATCAATGCCGAGGTCTACCCGCACATTCCGCTGAAAGGCTCGGTCGGCGCGTCCGGCGACCTGGCACCGCTGGCGCACATGTCGCTGGTGCTGCTGGGCGAGGGCAAGGCGCGCTACAAAGGCGAGTGGCTGCCGGCTACCGACGCGTTGAAAGTCGCCGGCCTGATGCCGTTGACCCTGGCGGCAAAAGAAGGCCTGGCGCTGCTTAACGGCACTCAAGTGTCCACCGCTTACGCCTTGCGCGGTTTGTTTGAAGGCGAAGACCTGTTTGCCGGCGCCGTGACCCTTGGTGCGTTGACGGTGGAAGCAGTGCTCGGCTCGCGCTCGCCGTTCGACGCGCGCATCCACGCCGCGCGCGGACAAAAAGGGCAGATCGATGCCGCCGCCGCTTACCGCGAGTTGCTCGGCGAGCGCAGCGAAGTGTCGGCGTCCCACGAGAATTGCGAGAAGGTCCAGGACCCGTATTCCCTACGCTGTCAGCCGCAAGTCATGGGCGCCTGCCTGACCCAGTTCCGCCAGGCTGCCGATGTGCTGGTGGTCGAAGCCAACGCCGTGTCCGACAACCCGTTGGTGTTCGCCGCCGAAGGCGACGTGATTTCCGGCGGCAATTTCCACGCCGAACCGGTGGCCATGGCCGCTGACAACATGGCCCTGGCCATCGCTGAAATCGGTTCGCTGAGTGAGCGCCGCATCTCGCTGATGATGGACAAACACATGTCGCAATTGCCGCCGTTCCTGGTGGCCAACGGTGGGGTCAACTCCGGCTTCATGATTGCCCAGGTCACCGCTGCCGCATTGGCCAGCGAGAACAAAGCGTTGGCCCATCCGCATTCGGTGGACAGCCTGCCGACTTCCGCCAACCAGGAAGACCATGTGTCCATGGCACCCGCCGCCGGCAAGCGCCTGTGGGAAATGGCCGAAAACACCCGTGGCGTGCTCGCTGTGGAATGGCTGGCGGCGGTGCAGGGACTGGACCTGCGCAACGGCCTGAAGACCTCGCCGAAACTGGAAAAAGCGCGGGCGATTTTGCGCAACCAAGTGCCGTTCTATGAGAAGGACCGCTTCTTCGCGCCGGACATCAACGCCGCCAGCGAGCTGCTGGCGACCCGCTGCCTGAATGAACTGATGCCGGCGAAGCTGTTGCCGAGCCTGTGAAGGCCCTTTCGCGAGCAGGCTCGCTCCCACTCTGGAATACGCCCCCTGCTCGCGAACAGATTTTGAACATTGTGGAGATTACGGGATGAAAACCCTCTGGCAACACTGCCACGTCGCAACCATGGCGCAGGGCGTTTACTCGATCATCGAGGATGCGGCCATCGTGACGTCAGGGTCGCTCATCGAGTGGATCGGCCCGCGCCACGCGTTGCCGTCCGGCGACTACCCAGCGGTCAACGACCTCAACGGCGCGTGGGTCACCCCGGGCCTGATCGACTGCCACACCCACACCGTGTTCGGCGGCAACCGCAGCGGCGAGTTCGAGCAGCGCCTGCAAGGGGTCAGCTACGCCGAGATCGCTGCGGCCGGTGGCGGCATCGCCAGCACGGTGCGCGCTACTCGCGCGGCCAGCGAAGACGAATTGTTCGCCAGCGCTGCCAAGCGTCTGCACAGCTTGCTGCGCGACGGCGTGACCACAGTCGAAATGAAATCCGGCTACGGCCTCGACCTGGCCAATGAGCGGAAAATCCTGCGAGTCATTCGTCGTCTTGGCGAAGCCTTCCCGGTCAGCGTGCGCGCCACTTGTCTGGCGGCTCATGCCTTGCCGCCGGAATACGCCGATCGCCCCGACGCTTACATCGACCTGATCTGCAACGAGATGCTCCCGGCCCTGGCCGCCGAAGGCCTGGTCGATGCGGTGGATGCCTTCTGCGAATACCTGGCGTTCTCGCCGCAGCAGGTCGAGCGAGTCTTCATCGCCGCACAGAAACTGGGCTTGCCGGTGAAACTGCATGCCGAGCAACTGTCGTCGCTGCACGGCTCCAGCCTGGCGGCGCGTTATCAGGCATTGTCGGCAGATCACCTGGAGTTCATGACCGAGGACGACGCCATCGCCATGGCGGAATCCGGCACGGTCGCGGTGCTGCTGCCTGGGGCCTTTTACTGCCTGCGCGAAACCCAGTTGCCGCCGATGGAGGCCCTGCGCAAGCACGGCGTAAAAATCGCCATTGCCAGCGACCTTAACCCCGGCACCTCGCCGGCGCTGTCGGTGCGCCTGATGCTGAACATGGCTTGCACCTGTTTCCGCCTGACCCCTGAGGAAGCCCTGGCCGGCGCGACCATTCACGCGGCCAAAGCCCTGGGCATGGAGCACACCCACGGTTCGCTGGAAGTCGGCAAGGTCGCGGATTTTGTCGCTTGGCAGATTGATCGTCCGGCCGACCTGGCGTACTGGTTGGGCGGCGAACTGGACAAACGCGTCGTGCGTCACGGCGTCGACGTTGAATAAGAGGAGAGCGGTTGTGGATAAGGTTCTGAATTTCCAACAAGGACGCGTGCCGCTGCTGATCAGCATGCCCCACGCCGGCCTGCGTCTGACGCCTGCGGTCGAGGCCGGGCTGATCCCCGATGCCGGCAGCCTGCCGGACACGGACTGGCATATCCCGACGCTGTACGCGTTCGCCGCTGAACTGGGCGCCAGCACCCTGGCGGCGGAGTATTCGCGGTTTGTCATCGACCTCAATCGGCCGTCCGACGACAAACCGCTGTACGCCGGCGCCACCACCGGGCTGTTCCCAGCCACGCTGTTCGATGGCATCCCGCTGTTCCGCGAAGGCCTGGAGCCGACGGCGGCGGAGCGGGCGACGTATCTGGAGCAGATCTGGACGCCCTACCACCGCACCCTGCAAGAGGAGTTGGCGCGCCTCAAGGATGAATTCGGTTACGCGCTGCTGTTCGATGCGCATTCGATTCGCTCGGTGATCCCGCACCTGTTCGACGGCAAACTGCCAGACTTCAACCTCGGTACCTTCAACGGCGCCAGTTGCGATCCTGAGCTGGCGCGGCAACTGGAAGCCATCTGCGCGCAGCACAGCGATTACAGCCACGTGCTCAACGGCCGTTTCAAGGGCGGCCATATCACCCGCCATTACGGCGACCCGGCGCAGAACATCCACGCGGTGCAACTGGAACTGGGCCAGTGCACTTACATGGAAGAGTTCGAACCGTTCCGCTATCGCCCGGACCTGGCCGCGCCCACGCAGGTGGTGTTACGGCAATTGCTTGAAGGTTTACTGACGTGGGGCAACCACCACTACCGCAAGTAACCTACTCCCTTGTGGCGGTGGGGCTTGCTTGTGGCTGAAGAGCTTGCTTGTGGCGAGGGAGCTTGCTCCCGCTAAACTCCAGCAGCCCCGATGTTCCCAGAGGACAATCACCCATGGCTGACTATCGCCTCTCTCCCGAGATGGCCGTTTTCATCGAGAAAACCCAGCGCTTCAGCAGCGTCGACAGCAGCCTCGCGGCCTCACGCCAGACTTACAACGCCATGTGCCGCGCGTTCACCCCACCGCGCCCGCCTGGCCTGAGCGTCGCCGATTTCACCATGGACGGCGTGCCTGTGCGCCGTTATCAACCGCCGGTGCCGCCACCGGCCAAGGGTTGGCCGGCCCTCCTTTATATGCATGGTGGCGGCTGGGTGGTGGGCGGGCTCGATTCCCACGACTTCATCTGCGCCGAACTGGCGATGGCGCTGGGCGTGCTGGTGATCGCCATCGACTACCGACTGGCGCCTGAGCATCCGTTCCCTGCGGCGTTCGACGACTGCCTGGCGGTGTGGCGCGCGCTGTGGTCAGGCGAGGGTACCTTCAACCTGGATCGCGAGCGCCTGTTGGTGATCGGCGACAGCGCCGGCGGCAATCTGGCCGCCGCGTTGTGCCTCGCGCTACGCGACGCAGGCGAGCGTCTGCCCTTGGCGCAGGTGTTGATCTACCCCGGACTGGGCGGCAGTGCCGAGTTGTCCTCGCGTCGCCAATGCGCCAACGCGCCGTTGCTCAGCAGTAGCGAGGTGGATGACTATCTCGGGCTCTACCTGAGCGGCCCGGTCGGTCCGTCGCCGTATGCCATGCCGTTATTGGCCGGTGATTTCGATCATCTGCCGCCGGCATTGATCGCGGTGGCCGAGCATGATCCCTTGCGCGACGACGGCGTCGAGTACGCCCGGGCCTTGCAGCAGGCCGGTAGCCACGCCGAGCTCTATTATGGTACCGGCCTGGTGCACGGCTGTTTGCGCGGCCATGGCCAGGTGCCAGAGGTGGATCGCTTGTACGAAAAGTTGCTCGCCTGGCTACAGCCTTTTCTGACGGCGGGTCGCTAACGCAGCAAGGGCATGCTCATTGACGTAAATCGGGTTTATGATGCCCCACGGCAGAATAATAGAAGTCCCCCCAGGGATGACCTCGACCCCTTACGGAGCGCGCAATGCAGACTTTGTACCCGCAGATCAAACCCTACGCCCGGCACGATCTGGCCGTCGATGAAACCCACACCCTGTATGTCGACGAAAGCGGTTCACCGGAAGGTTTGCCGGTGGTGTTCATCCACGGCGGCCCCGGCGCCGGGTGTGATGCACAGAGTCGTTGCTTCTTCGATCCCAATCTCTATCGCATCGTCACCTTCGACCAGCGTGGCTGCGGCCGCTCAACACCGCATGCAAGTCTGGAAAACAACACGACCTGGGATCTGGTCGCCGACCTCGAGCGGATTCGCCAGCACCTGGGTATCGACAAGTGGGTGTTGTTCGGCGGTTCCTGGGGTTCGACCCTGGCGCTGGCCTACGCGCAAACCCATCCGGAACGCGTGCACGGCCTGATCGTGCGTGGGATCTTTCTCGCCCGCCCGCAGGACATCGAGTGGTTCTACCAGGCCGGCGCCAGTCGTCTGTTCCCGGACTACTGGCAGGACTACGTCGCGCCGATCCCGTTGGATGAGCGCGGTGACTTGCTCAATGCCTTCCACAAACGCCTGACCGGTAACGATCAGATCGCCCAGATGCACGCGGCCAAAGCCTGGTCGACCTGGGAGGGCCGCACCGCAACTCTGCGCCCGAACCCGCTGGTGGTCGACCGCTTCTCCGAGCCGCAGCGCGCCTTGTCGATCGCCCGCATCGAATGCCACTACTTCACCAACAATGCCTTTCTTGAGCCGAACCAGTTGATCCGCGACATGGGCAAGATCGCCCACCTGCCCGGTGTGATCGTGCATGGCCGCTATGACGTGATCTGTCCGCTGGATAACGCCTGGGAACTGCACCAGAACTGGCCCAACAGCGAATTGCAGGTGATCCGCGATGCCGGGCACTCGGCGTCCGAGCCGGGCATCACCGATGCCCTGGTGCGTGCCGCCAGTCAGATGGCCAGCCGTTTGCTCGACCTGCCGCCCGAAGAAGCATGAAGGGGCTGTTGCAGCGCGTGCGCGGCGCGCGGGTTGAGGTAGACGGGCAAGTGGTCGGCGCCATCGATCAAGGCTTGCTGGTGCTGGTGGCGGTCGAGCCACACGACACGCGGGCCAGCGCCGACAAACTTCTGCATAAGCTGCTTAACTATCGAGTGTTCAGTGATGCCGAGGGCAAGATGAATTTGTCCCTGGCGGACGTTGGCGCAGGATTGCTGCTGGTTTCGCAATTCACCCTGGCGGCCGACACCAAGAGCGGCTTGCGGCCGAGCTTTTCGACAGCGGCGCCACCGGACTTGGGCGAAGCGCTTTTCGACTATCTATTAGGCAAAGCGAAACAGGTGCATGGCACTGTGGCATCAGGTAGATTCGGCGCCGATATGCAAGTGCATCTGGTCAATGACGGCCCGGTGACCTTCCTGTTACAGACCTGAAAGCGCTTGAAACACCTTTTTAGGCCCATTTCGACTGAAAACGGGGTTTTTCCGCGATAAATACTTTGTTACCCCTGATGCGTTGTAACGCGGCCTACTAGATAATCGCGCGCTACGGGGATCAGCGTTCGTTGGTCCATTTTGACTTAGGTAGAGACATGCCCGGAACCGTTTGGGGAATCATTTTGCCCCATCGGAGTCCGAACATTGCTCGCCAACTTGGCAAGAGTGGTTTGTGAGGGTGGTTTTTACGAACCGCGCACCGCACAGGCCCTTCAACTGGCCGTTGGTTTTTTGATCTGTTTTCGGCGAGGGTTGCTCGTGATTGTTAGTCCCTGTAATGCTCCAAAATTGTCTGCCAAACGGTTTCGAAACGCTCTGGTAGCGGGCTCTGCCTTGCTCTGCCTGCTCAGCGCCGGCCAGCTTTTCGCATTCAGTCTGGATGATGTTTCGGTCAAGGCAAAAGAGCTGGCCGCGCAGAAGTACCAAGCGCCGCGCAGTAACCTGCCGAACGAATTCCGCGAAATGAAATTCGCGGATTATCAAAAAATTCGTTTCCGCACCGAAAAAGCCGAATGGGCCGATCAGAAAACCCCGTTCAAGCTGTCCTTTTATCACCAGGGCATGCACTTCGACACACCGGTCAAAATCAACGAAATCACGGCCAACACCGTCGAAGAGATCAAATACGACGCCAGTCGCTTCGATTTCGGCGACCTGCAGTTCGATCCTAAAGCCACCGAGCAACTGGGTTATGCCGGTTTCCGTGTGCTGTACCCGATCAACAAGGCCGACAAGCAAGACGAAATCATGACCATGCTCGGCGCGAGTTACTTCCGCGTGGTTGGTAAAGGTCACACCTATGGCTTGTCCGCTCGCGGCATGGCCATCGACACCGCATTGCCGTCCGGCGAAGAATTTCCGCGCTTCACCGAGTTCTGGGTTCAACAGCCGAAGCCGGGTGACAAGCACCTGGTGATCTTCGCCCTGCTGGACTCCCCGCGCGCCACCGGTGCCTACCGCCTGACCCTGCGCCCAGGTAGCGATACCATTGTCGACGTGAAAGCGCAGATGTTCCTGCGGGAAAATGTCAGCAAGCTCGGCATTGCGCCGTTGACCAGCATGTTCCTGTTCGGCGCCAACCAGCCGTCGAAAGTGCTGAACTACCGTCGCGAGCTGCACGACTCCAGCGGTCTGTCGATCCATGCCGGCAACGGAGAGTGGATCTGGCGCCCACTGAACAACCCGAAACACCTGGCCGTGAGCAACTTCTCCGTCGAGAACCCGCGTGGCTTCGGCTTGCTGCAACGTGGCCGCGACTTCAGCCACTATGAAGACCTCGACGACCGCTACGACAAGCGCCCAAGCGCCTGGATCGAACCGAAAGGCGATTGGGGCAAAGGCTCGGTCGACCTGGTGGAAATTCCGACCGCCGATGAAACCAACGACAACATCGTGGCTTTCTGGAGCCCGGAAAAACTGCCGGAGCCTGGCCAGCCGCTGGACTTCGCCTACCGCATGCACTGGACCATCGACGAAGCAGCGCTGCACGCGCCGGACAGCGCCTGGGTGCAACAGACCCTGCGTTCTACCGGTGACGTCAAGCAGTCGAACCTGATCCGTCAGCCGGATGGCAGTGTGGCCTACCTGGTCGATTTCGAAGGCCCATCGTTGCAAGCCCTGCAACCGGATGCCGAAGTGCGTAGCCAGGTCAGTGTCGGCGACAACGCCGAACTGGTGGAAAACAGCGTGCGCTACAACCCTGAAACCAAGGGCTGGCGCCTGACCCTGCGGATGAAGATCAAGGATGCAGGCAAGCCAACTGAAATGCGCGCGGCGCTGGTGCAGAACATTGCTCCGGTCGACCTGACCAAGGCCTCGGCCGCGCCGGCCAATTCTTCGATCGCCAAGGCCGAGAAAGTGGCGGCCCGCCAGCAAGAGAAGAAAGACAAGGAAGCCGCCGCCAAGCAAGCCGACGGCAAGGCCGCAGACGCCAAACCGGCCGACGCCGCTGCGCAACCGGTCAGCGACACCAAGGATCAGGCCAATAAAGACGCCAAGCAGCCAGTCGCTGCGGACGCGGCCCCAGCCACACCGGAATCGGCGCCGACTGAAGAAGTCCTGACCGAGACCTGGAGCTATCAGTTGCCTGCCGATGAGTAACTCTTCTGTACAGCCAGAGACTCTGCACGAGTACTTGGCCCACTTACCGATGACCGATCAGCAGCGCGCGGAACTCGCGGGCTGCCAGTCCTTCAGCGAACTGCACCAGCGTCTGTCGTCCTCGACGTTCGACGCGCCCACCGAGGCTGCGCAAGCCTCGGTCGGCACGCGTTTGACGTTGAGCACGGCTGAAGAACTGCAGGACGCCGAGATGCTGGCGCTGGATGCCAGCGGCCGGGTGTGCCTGAAGGCCACCCCGCCGATCCGTCGGACCAAGGTCGTTCCGGAGCCGTGGCGCACCAATATCCTGGTGCGCGGCTGGCGACGGTTGACCGGGCGCACCAATCCACCGGCGCCGCCGAAGGATGAGCGCGTGCTTCCAGCGGCGCGCTGGCGCACGGTCGGTTCGATCCGTCGTTATATTCTGCTGATCCTGATGCTCGGCCAGACCATCGTTGCCGGCTGGTACATGAAAGGCATCATGCCGTATCAGGGTTGGTCGTTCGTCGACATGGACGAGATCATCAATCAGTCTCTGCTGCAGACAGCGACCCAAGTGCTGCCGTATGCCCTGCAAACCAGCATCCTGATTTTGTTCGGGATCCTGTTCTGCTGGGTTTCGGCCGGTTTCTGGACCGCGCTGATGGGCTTCCTCGAGTTGCTCACCGGTCACGATAAATACCGTATCTCCGGCAAAAGCGCCGGCAACGAGCCGATTGCCAAGGACGCACGCACCGCATTGGTGATGCCGATCTGCAACGAAGACGTGCCGCGAGTGTTTGCCGGTTTGCGCGCGACGTTCGAATCGGTGGCCGCTACCGGCGACCTCGACCGGTTCGACTTTTTCGTGCTCAGCGACAGTAACGAAACCGACATCTGCGTGGCCGAGCAACAGGCCTGGCTGGACGTCTGCCGGGAAGCCAAAGGCTTCGGCAAGATCTTCTACCGCCGTCGCCGTCGTCGCGTTAAACGCAAAAGCGGCAACCTCGACGACTTCTGCCGTCGCTGGGGCGGCGACTACAAGTACATGGTGGTGCTCGACGCGGACTCGGTGATGAGCGGCGAATGCCTGACCAGCCTGGTGCGCCTGATGGAAGCCACGCCGGACGCCGGGATTATCCAGACCGCGCCGCGAGCTTCGGGGATGGACACTCTGTATGCGCGCATGCAGCAGTTCGCGACCCGGGTTTACGGTCCGCTGTTCACCGCCGGCCTGCACTTCTGGCAGTTGGGCGAATCCCACTACTGGGGTCACAACGCGATCATCCGCATGAAGCCGTTTATCGAGCACTGCGCCCTGGCGCCGTTGCCCGGTAAAGGCGCGTTCGCCGGTGCAATCCTTTCCCACGACTTCGTTGAAGCGGCGTTGATGCGCCGTGCCGGCTGGGGTGTGTGGATTGCCTACGACTTGCCCGGCAGCTACGAAGAATTGCCGCCGAACCTGCTCGACGAACTCAAGCGTGACCGTCGCTGGTGTCACGGCAACCTGATGAACTTCCGTCTTTTCCTGGTCAAGGGCATGCACCCGGTGCACCGCGCGGTGTTCCTGACGGGGGTGATGTCTTACCTGTCGGCGCCGTTGTGGTTCTTCTTCCTGGTACTGTCGACTGCGCTGCTGGCGGTCAACACCCTGATGGAGCCGCAGTACTTCATGGCGCCGCGACAGCTCTATCCGTTGTGGCCGCAATGGCATCCGGACAAGGCCGTCGCGTTGTTCTCGACGACCATCGTGCTGCTGTTCCTGCCGAAGTTGCTGAGCATCATCCTGATCTGGGCCAAGGGCGCGAAAGAGTTCGGCGGCAAGTTCAAGGTCACCCTGTCGATGCTGCTGGAGATGTTGTTCTCCATGCTGCTGGCGCCGGTGCGGATGATTTTCCACACCCGTTTCGTCCTCGCCGCGTTCCTCGGCTGGGCCGCGACCTGGAACTCGCCACAGCGGGACGATGACTCCACGCCGTGGAGCGAAGCGGTCAAGCGCCACGGTCCACAGACCTTGCTCGGTTTCTTATGGGCGCTGCTGGTGATCTGGCTGAACCCGAGCTTCCTGTGGTGGCTGGTGCCGATCGTCGGTTCGCTGATGCTGTCGATCCCGGTGTCGGTGATCTCCAGTCGCGTGGGCCTGGGCCTGAAGTCCCGTGACGAGAGCCTGTTCCTGATCCCTGAGGAATACAATCCGCCACAGGCTTTGATTGCGACGGATCAGTACACCCACGAAAACCGTTGGCATGCACTGAACGACGGCTTTATCCGCGCGGTGGTCGATCCGCAGCAGAACGCCCTGGCATGCTCGCTGGCGACCTCTCGCCACGGTCAGGCTGAGCCGATCGAGTGGTTGCGGATCGAGCGCGTGCGTCACGCGTTGAAGGCCGGCCCGGCCGGTCTCAATAATCATGAACGGCTGCAACTGCTCAGCGACCCGGTCGCCTTGGCGCGGTTGCACGAGCAGGTGTGGAACGAGAACCACGCTGAGTGGCTCGACGCCTGGCGGGCTTCGGTGAAGGCTGATCCGCATGCGCCGCTGTTGCCGCTGCAGCCGTTGCTGGTGCAGCCGCAGTCTCAGTTGGCTTAGTTCGGGTGATGTGATGAAAGGCCCCGCTTCTGCAAAGAGGCGGGGTTTTTTTTGGGTTGGATTGGGTTGGTGGGCGAGTGCATATCCGTTGCTGCGGTAACGGCTGCTTATGGTTTCGCTCTTACAGCGAGTCACCTTTTACAAACGCCTAAAAGGTAACCCAAAACGCTCGCCCCTGACGTTCGGCCCCTCGCCTAGGCTCGGCGTACCTTC
>NZ_JAVLSB010000048.1:0-30479 GCF_031583775.1 Pseudomonas rhizozeae | reverse complement strand
AAAACCCGCCGCAAGCGGGTTTTGCTGTCTTCCAGCACAGGTGACTCGCGTTTTAAACCACCTTCACCTCAACATCCACATGCCCCCGCGTCATCCGCGAATAGGGGCAAATCTCGTGCGCCGCGTCGACTAGCTGTTTTTTGGCCGCGTCATCCAAACCGGGAATGCTGACGTTTAACCGCACCGCCAGTTGGAAGTCGGCGCCGCCGTTGACCTTGCCCAGATCCACTTCTGCTTCCACCGAGGTGTCTTCCGGCAACTTGACCTTTTGCTTGCCCGCCGCCACCTGGATCGCGCCGATAAAACAGGCCGAGTAACCCAACGCAAAGAGCTGTTCCGGGTTGGTGCCGGGCTTGCCCGAGCCGGGCGAACTGAAGTTGACTTCAAGTTGCCCGTCACTCGATTTGCCACTGCCGGTGCGACCGCCGGAGGTGGTGGTTTTTGCGGTGTAGAGAACGCTTTCAAGTGCACTGCTCATGACGATGACTCCTGTAAAAGTTGTGGGGGGTTACTTGGACGGCTCACCCAGCATGCCCGTGTAGTGAGCCAGTCTTTTTTCCACGTCCGCTTTGGTTTGCAGGCCAAGCTCCATCAATTGCTTGATCCGTTGTTGCGCTTGCGGACGTTGTACCGAGCCGATAAAACCCTCCCATTCGGCGGCGATGGCTTCGTTCGGCGGCAGGCTTGCTTCGTTGACCAGGTGCTTGATGTCGGCGATCGATTGCTTGTCGAACCTGGCGATGCGCCGGGCCATGGTGTCGACGAAGGTGTCGAGTTCGGCATCGGGCAGCGCACGGTTCACATAGCCGTAGCGCTCGGCGATATCGCCGTTGATGTCGTTGCCGGTCAGCAGTACTTCCATGGCGCGGCCACGGCCGATCAAGCGCGGCAGACGCGCCATCGGCCCACCGCCGGGCACCAGCGCGGCACCGATTTCCCACTGCGAAAGGATGGCTTTCTCACGGCTGGCGAAGCGCATATCGCTGGCCAGCGCCAGCTCACTGCCAACTCCGGTGGCCCGACCGCGAATCGACACTATCGACACCACCGGCGCCTTGCTGATGCGCACCAGCATATCGGGCAGGGGCGGCAAACCGGTGGAGCCATTCGGTAGGCTGGTGGTGTCGGTGAGCGGCGGCACGAAGTCATAGTGCGTCAGAAAAAAGTCCGGTACATCGCTGTCGAACACCACGACCACCAGTTTCGGATCGTTCTCGATGGCGGTGACGATTTCGTTCAGCTGCGGCATGGTTTCCGGGCCATAGATGTTGTACGGCGGGTTGTGGAAGGTAACGCGCCAATACTCGGGCGTGACGCGGGTGAGCTTGATTTCCTGTTTCACCGCGCTATTGGTTTCGTTTTTGGTGGTGGGAGAAGTCGCTGCATTGGCGCTATCGGTAAAAGACAGCCCGGTGCTGATAACACCGGCGACGATGAGCGCAGCGCTGAGTAGCGGAAGGGTCATGGGGAATCTCCAGACGTGAATCCGAGACAACATGAAGACGTGCCAAGTCGCGCCTGCGGGGGCAAGCGGACGGCCATCGAGTGTAGGGGTGGCTCAGTACTTCAGGCGGAGTGTCGTCGGAGCGCGATTAAGGCGAACAGCAACGGCTGGAGTGAACGCGCACGGATGATGCTTGGGTCGGATGATGGAGAAAGTCCCTGGACAAGACGGGCGCCGGCACCCTGCGGCGCATCTGTAACGACAGCGGCTTTACGGGGAATACTCATATTGAAACCCCAAGGAGGGAGGGAAAGCCGGGCCGGCGCAGCACGCTGGCCGATTCGACTGAGCAACAAATATAGCAGCGCACTAGCGCCTTGCAAGGCGCTGCCATCGGTCCTCTTCGGCTATGGACGAAGCTATTTTGTGGCGAGACAACTTGCTCCCATTGGGGCGCAGCGGCCCTGGTTCCTGAGCACGCGGTTTTACTGACTCACCGAGCTGAATGTTTTTGGGCCTGCTGCGCAGTCCAGCGGGAGCAAGCTCCCTCGCCACAGGAGGATCTCGCTGATGTTTGGTCCTGGGAAACTCCGGCAAATCGCAGACAAAAAAAAGCCCGGCTGATTTGGCCGGGCTTTTTGTCGAGAGCTGCGTTGCGTTGGATCATACGGTCTGGTTGCTTTTCAGTTTTTCCGAACCGTATTCGGCGACTTGGTTGCCTTTCAGACGATCCGAACCGTCAGCGGCGACCTGGTTGCCTTTCAGACGATCCGAACCGTCAGCGGCGACTTGGTTGCCTTTCAGACGATCCGAACCGTCGGCGGCGATCTGGTTGCCTTTCAGACGATCCGACCCGTCGGCGGCGATCTGGTTGCTTTTCAGACGGTCCGAACCGTCGGCGGCGATCTGAACACCTTGGGTGCGGTCGTAACCGTCAGCGGCCAGGGCGTCACGGGAGTGCGAAGCGGCAAACGCGTTAGCGGCGAATACCGAGAAAACAATGCTGAGGATCAGTTGGCGTTTCATGGTGGTGTGCTCCGAAAGTCGTTGTAAGTGGGTATGGGCTTGATGTTACGCCGCGATTTTTTTTACAGAACTTCATTGTGTCGATGGTGAAAATCGATCTCAGCAATGTCTGCCAAGAACGCCGTGCCAGAGCGGCCGCTGGGGCTTTAATCAGCGTTGTGCCTGTCTGATGGAGCTATTTAAACGTGAGGGTGTATCGGGGATGTGTGGGAAAAACGCGGAAAATGACCAGTTGTGTATCGAGCGCCAGCTGCAACACAGTCCGATACAAAACCCAAGTTCAATCGCGATGCGGCGATTCGACCACGGATGAACTTTTCTTCACTGCAACCCGCAACGCGGCGCGGTACATTGCCCTTGCTCATTCAAGAAACTATGGTTCGCCCGCTCTCCCGCGGGCTTTTTTTTGCCCGCGAACTTGCCAGTCGGTAACCCCTGCGCCACCCTGCCCCGAAGCCTTGCGATTCGGAGCGCCTGATGCCGCTACTCACCCTCCCCGGCCAACGCCTGACGCTCGCCGTGCTTAGCCCCGACCAAGCACCGCTGGAAAGCGACTTCTATCAGCGCAACCAGGCGCATCTGGCGCCGTGGTCGCCGATTCGGCCAGCGGACTACTACAGCGTCGAGCAGCTTCGCAAACGCCTCGAGATCCAGGGCCAGGCTTTCGCCGCAGGATTGGCGGTGCATTTCGCGCTGCTGGATCCGGCCGGCGAACAGATGATCGGCGCGTGCAATTTCAGCGGGGTGATCCGCGGCGCGTTCCAGGCCTGTTACCTCGGCTACCACATTGCGCAAAGCCATCAAGGCCAAGGCTTGATGCACGAAGCGCTGGAGATCGGCATCCGCTACATGTTCGACGAGCACAACCTGCACCGCATCATGGCCAACTACATGCCCGGCAACGAACGCAGTGCGCGGTTGCTGGCTCGCCTGGGTTTCGAGGAAGAAGGCTTTGCCAAGGCGTACCTGCACATTGCCGGGCGCTGGCAGGACCATGTGCTGACAGCATTGACCAATCGCCACTACGACGAACCGGGCCAACGCTGGTCGCGGCGCCTGGGTGCCTGAATAGACGCTTGCGTTACATCGGGTGGCCCGCGCGACCGCCCGACATAAACCCCGTTACACAATCCCCGCGACAAAATCCCTTTCAGCTCTCGCCCTTCCTGCCGATATCTCCCCTACGACATCCTTTTGCGGGCCGCAAAATACAACAATCTTCCAGCCCACTCTCGATCAAGCAGCACACTGTTCCTGGAGGAATTTGATGAACAGCTGGTTTGGCAACATCAGCGTCAACCTGAAACTGGGTCTGGGCTTCGGCCTGGTTCTGGTCCTCACCTGCATCCTGGCTTTGACCAGTTGGACCAGCCTGGGCGGGTTGATAGACCGCAGTAACTGGATGAGCGACATCACCCAGCTCAATGCCGGCCTGACCAAGCTGCGCATCACGCGGCTGCAGTACATGCTGGCCAACGGCGATGAAGCGATTGCCCAGAACGTGCAAACCACCCTCGAAGGTTTCACCGCCCAGCAGCAGGCGTTGATCGGCTCGTTCAAAAGCCCGGAAAACCTCAAGTTGCTCAAAGAGCAAAACGCTCTGCTCACCGCTTATCAGGCGTCGCTGAACAAAATGCGCGGCGCCTACCGTTCGGGCAATGCCGCCCGTGACGCGATGACTGTGAATGCGCAAGCCGTCAGCCAGTTGATCGACGCCATCAACCAGCAAGTGCAGCAAGAGCCGTCGAGCGATCAGCGTTTCGAGCAGTTCCAGGCGATCACCCGCGCCAAGGAAGACTTCATGCTGGTGCGCTACGAAGTGCGCGGCTACGTGGCCAACTCGAATGCGGAGACCGAGCAGAAAGTCATCGCGCAACTGGACGCCGCGATCGCCAGCCTCAAGGCTCTCGGCCCGTTATTCGCCGACACTCAGCAAAGCGCCCTGACCCAACTCGAAAGCCTGCTGGGCAACTATCGGGCGTCGGTGCAAACCTACAAAACCACCAACAGCGACGTGGTGCAGGCGCGCAAAGAAATGACCGACCAGGGCAACCTGATCGTCAGCCTCAGCGAGCAGCTGTACCAGATCCAGCTCGACCGCCGCGACGCCGAAAGCGCCCAGGCCCGCACCCTGCAATTGATCAGCACCCTGCTGGCGTTGCTGGTGGGCATTATTGCCGCCGTCATCATCACCCGGCAGATCACCCGTCCGCTGCGCGACACCCTGGCCGTGGTCGAGCGTATTGCCGGCGGCGATTTGTCCCAGGATGTGATCGTCACCCGCCGCGATGAGATCGGCGTGTTGCAACAGGGCATCGCGCGCATGGGCGTGACCTTGCGCGAACTCATCAGCGGCATTCGCGATGGCGTGACGCAAATCGCCAGCGCTGCCGAAGAACTGTCGGCGGTAACCGAGCAAACCAGTGCCGGGGTCAACAGCCAGAAAATCGAGACCGATCAGGTCGCCACTGCCATGCACGAAATGACCGCCACCGTGCAGGAAGTCGCGCGTAACGCCGAGCAAGCCTCGCAAGCCGCGGCAGCCGCGGATGGTGAAGCCCGTGAAGGTGACAAAGTGGTGAACGAGGCCATCGCTCAGATCGAGCGCCTGGCCACCGAAGTGGTGCGTTCCACCGAAGCCATGACCGTGCTGCAACAGGAAAGCGACAAAATTGGCAGCGTGATGGACGTGATCAAAGCGGTTGCCGAACAGACCAACCTGTTGGCGCTCAACGCCGCGATCGAAGCAGCTCGCGCCGGTGAGGCCGGACGTGGTTTCGCCGTGGTCGCCGACGAAGTCCGTGGCCTGGCCCAGCGCACCCAGAAATCCACCGAGGAAATCGAAGGCCTGGTGGCAGCCCTGCAGAACGGCACCCAGCAAGTCTCGGCGGTGATGAGCAACAGCCGCACCCTCACCGACAGCAGCGTCGCACTGACCCGCAAGGCCGGCGTCTCGCTGGAGAACATCACCCGCACGGTGTCGAACATCCAGTCGATGAACCAGCAAATCGCCGCGGCCGCTGAACAGCAAAGCGCCGTAGCCGAAGAAATCAGCCGCAGCATCATCAACGTGCGCGACGTCTCCGAACAAACCGCCGCCGCCAGCGACGACACCGCCGCCTCCAGCGTCGAACTGGCACGGTTGGGTAACCAGTTGCAGATGCTGGTGAGCCACTTCAGGGTTTGAAGTTGACCCCTGGGCACTGCCACGCTTTGGCGTGGAAGTGCCTTACTGGATGTCTGCCGCATGTAGCCCCGCCTAATAAAGTCAGGCAGTCAGGGTTCCCATGGGTTAATCACTTCAATCCCAGAAAGCTCAAAATCTCGGACGTTGCGCGTTGCAATGGAAGCTCCGTGGGCACGACATATAGCTGCAATTTGCCTATCCGCCATCGACACCGCCTTACCCTTGGTCTCACAGCTTGCGACGAGCGCTGCGTACTCGACAGCGGCATGAGCATCGAAGGGTAGGATCCGCCCGACGAAGTCTTCTTCAAACATCGCCATCGCATAGGCCTGAAGTTTTTGCTTGCGCTTGCCAAATGGCAGGCGTGCCAGACCATAGAGAATTTCAGCGACCGTCACCGAACTGATGGCCAGTTCCATTGCTGGCTGGGCATCGACCCACGCCACTACGCTAACGTCGGGCTTAACTCGCATAAACTCTGAAAGAACATTGGTATCGAGCACTATCATTCAGAGAAATCCACCCCTCTTGCCCTTTCCAATCGAGGAGGAAGTTCGAGGTCAACGCCGCCAAGTCCACTGAACCTGTCGCGGATGCGGCTACCGAGGCCGCCCGCACGGTCAACAGATGTCAAAGCCCGAGCTAATATCAGGCGCGCTTCTTCTTCCATAGAGTGGCCGTTGTGAGCGGCAGCGATGCGTAATTGCTCTTTGATTTGGTCGTCCAGGTTTCTAATCGTTAGGCTGGCCATGGGACCTCCTGCAATCAATGAAATCATTGATTGAAACTAGCACACCTTATCGACGCGACGCCCATGAAAATCCGGATGGGGTTACACACTAATCGCATTTGTAAACACCAGCCGATTACCAAACGGGTCGGTCACGGTCATGTCCTGGCTGCCCCAGGGCATGGCTTGGATGTGCGGGCGGGCGAAGGCGTAGTCCTTGGCGAGCAGCTGTTGCTGGAAGGTTTCCAGTTCGTCGGTTTCGATGCGCAGCGCCGAGCCGGGAGTGGCGTCGCCGTGGTGTTCGGAGAGGTGCAGCACGCATTCGCCGCGGGAGACTTGCAGGTACAGCGGGAAGTTGGCTTCGAAGCGGTGTTGCCAGTCGATTTTGAAGCCGAGAAACTCGACGTAGAACGCCACAGCCTTGGCTTCATCGAAGATCCGCAAAATCGGGGTGGTTTTACCGAAGCTCATGGGTGACTCCCTGACTGAAAGCGCCCAGTGTAGCTGGGCAGATTGTCAAAGAGTCGGCTTGTTGGCGCCATTCTTTAATCTCAATGTGCCATCACCGCGACACAGTCCGCAAAATGGTCACTGAAAACCGTCGCGCAAATCCCCTTCCCGCGCCAGGAATCGGCCTTGTCGTTGGCCGTTCGGTTGGCCGTCGCTGTAGCTCAGTACGCCATTGACCCACACCCCATCGATGCCTTCGGCGGCCCGTTGCGGATCGTTGAAATCGGCGACATCGCGGATGGTCGCGGGATTGAACAACACCAGATCCGCCCAGTGCCCCTGGCGAATTTCCCCACGTTGTTTCAAGCCGAATCGCGCGGCGGACAGTCCGGTCATCTTGTGCACCGCCGTGTGCAGTGGGAACAGTCCTACGTCGCGGCTGAAATGTCCGAGTACCCGGGGGAACGCGCCCCACAAGCGTGGGTGCGGGAACGGGTCTTCCGGCAATCCATCGGAACCGACCATCGACAACGGATGCGCGAGGATTTTTCGCACGTCCTCCTCGTCCATGCCGTAGTACACCGCCCCGGCCGGTTGCAGGCGCTTGGCCGCGTCCAGCAGCGACACTTGCCATTCGGCAGCGATGTCCATCAAGTCGCGGCCGCCGAGTTCCGGGTGCGGCGTCGACCAGGTGATGGTGATGCGGTGCGCATCGGTCACTTGCTTCAAGTCGAGGGTCGAGGAGCTCGCCGCGTAGGGATAGCAGTCGCAGCCCACCGGGTGATCTTTCGCCGCGCTTTCGAGGGCTGCCAACAGCAGCGGGCTGCGCCCCCAGTTACCGGCGCCGGCGCATTTGAGGTGGGAAATAATCACCGGGCTCTTGGCGTGGCGACCGATCTGAAAGGCTTCGTCCATGGCCTCCAGCACCGGTTCGAACTCACTGCGCAAATGGGTGGTGTACACCGCGCCAAACGCTGCCAGTTCTTCGGTCAGTTGCATTACTTCGTCGGTGGAGGCCGAGAATGCGCTGGCATACGCCAGGCCTGTGGATAAGCCCAACGCGCCGTCCCGCAGACTGTCGCGCAATTGCTCACGCATGTTGTGGATTTCTTCCGACGTCGCCGTTCTAAACAGGTCGTCCAGATGATTGCTGCGCAGCGCCGTGTGGCCGATCAGCGCCGCAACGTTCACCGTCGGCTGCGCCGCTTCCACGGCTGCGCGGTAGTCACTGAAGCGCGGATAAACGAAAGCCGCCGCGGTGCCGAGCAAGTTCATCGGGTCCGGCGGATCGCCGCGCAAACTCACCGGCGATGCGCTGATCCCGCAGTTGCCGACGATCACCGTGGTCACCCCCTGGCTGAGCTTCGGCAGCATTTGTGGCTGGCGAATCACCACGGTGTCGTCGTGGGTGTGCACGTCGATGAATCCCGGCGCCAGCACGCGGCCGGCGGCGTCGATCTCCTCGGTGCCGGTGGCCTGTTGGAGGTCGCCGATCTGCGCGATGCGTCCGTTCAAAAGTCCTACGTCAGCGGTGTAGGCCGGGCTGTTACTGCCGTCGATGATCTGCGCGTGGCGAATCAGGGTGTCGTAATGCATGTCAGTCTCCCAGCGGCAGATGATCATCGCCGCCACGGTACTCGTCCAGAGCGAGTTTGATTCGCCGCAGACGCTCTTGATTGTCTTCAGGATTGGCCAGCGCCAGCTCTGTGGCCAGCACATCGATCGCCAGCAACATGCCGTAACGGGCAGCGGTTGGTTTGTAGATAAAAGAAGTTTCTGCGCTTTGCAGTGGCAGCAGCACATCCGCCAGTTCGGCGAGCGGCGAATCGGCGCGGGTGATGGCCAGTACGCGAGTGCCGTAGTTGCGCGCCAGTTCTACCGCGCCGAGCAGCTCCGGGGTGATGCCGGTCAGCGAGCAGGCAATCAGCACATGCTCGGGGCCGAGGCTGGCCGCCGCGACGCGCATCATCACCGGGTCGTGGCAAGCGGTGATCGGGTAGCCGAGGCGCACCAGGCGCACTTGCAACTCGTCGCTGCACAAGGTCGAGCAGCCACCGAGGCCGAACGCATGAATCATCCGCGCCCTGCTCAGCAGTTTCACCGCATCGGCGAAGCGCGACTCGTCGAACGCCGCCAAGTGCTGGCGCAAGGTGGTTTCGATATCGCTGACGATCTGCCCGTAAAACGCCGACTGTTCCGGGGTGCCGGCCGGGTCGAGAAAGCGGCTGCCGACGCCGCTGGCCTGGGCCAGTTGCAGGCGCAGATCGCGCAAGTCGCGGCAACCGACGCTGCGGGCGAAACGCGACAGCGTGGCGCTGCTGACTTCCGCTCGCTGCGCCAGTTCGTCGAGGCTGGCGGAGGCGGCAAATCCTACGTCGTCGAGCATCAGCCGGGCGATTCTTCCTTCGCCGGCGCTGAAGGAATCCTGACGTGCGCGGATTTGATAAAGGATGTCCATGGACGGCACCTGACGGTTAAAGCAATTGGGAAAGACCGAGGGTCAAGGCGAACGCCACGACCGAGATCAAGGTCTCCAGCACGGTCCAGGTCTTGAAGGTCTGGGCCACGGTCATATTGAAGTATTCCTTGATCAGCCAGAAGCCGCCGTCGTTGACGTGGGAAAAGATAACCGAGCCGGCGCCCGTGGCCAGCACCAGCAATTCCGGATGCGGATACCCCAGACCAATGGCCACTGGCGCGACAATTCCCGAGGCGGTGGTCATGGCCACCGTTGCCGAGCCGGTGGCGATACGCATCAGCGCGGCGAACAGCCAGCCCATCAACAGCGGCGACAAGTGAAATTCGTGGGCGAGGCTGACGATTTGGTCGGTGACGCCTGCGTCCACCAAAATCCGGTTCAAGCCACCGCCAGCGCCCACCAGCAACGTGATGCTGGCAGTCGGCGCCAGACATTCGTTGGTGAATTTCAGAATCGACTCACGGCTGAAGCCCTGCGCCAGGCCGAGGGTCCAGAAACTCAGCAGAGTCGCCAGCAGCAAGGCGATCACCGAGTTGCCGATGAACAACAGAAATTGATTCAAGCCACTGCCCGGCGTGGAAATCAGATTGGCCCAGCCGCCGATCAGCATCAGCACCACCGGCAGCAGAATGGTCGCCATGGTGATGCCAAAACCCGGCAGACGCTCCCGTGGCTCACGGTCGAGGAACTGCCGTTCCAGCGGGTTTTCCGCCGGCAATTGAATATGCGGCACGATGAATTTGGCGTACAGCGGCCCCGCGATGATCGCCGTCGGAATGCCGATCAGAATCGCGTAGAGCAAGGTCTGCCCCACCGACGCCTGGTAGACCTGCACCGCCAGCATCGCCGCGGGGTGCGGTGGCACCAACGCATGAACCACAGAAAGACCGGCGACCATCGGTAAACCGACCATCAAGATCGACACGCCGACCCGCCGCGCCACGGTAAATGCGATCGGCACCAGCAGCACAAAACCGACTTCGAAGAACAATGGCAAGCCGACCAGGAACGCGATGCAGACCATCGCCCAATGCGCATTCTTTTCGCCGAAGCGATCGATCAGCGTGCGCGCCACCTGCTCGGCGCCGCCAGATTCGGCCATCATTTTGCCGAGCATGGTGCCCAGCGCCACCACCAGGGCAATGTGCCCCAGGGTTTTCCCCACCCCCGCCTCGTAAGCCCCCACCACACCGGAAGCCGGCATGCCAGCCACCAGCGCCAGACCGATGGAAATCAGGGTGATGACAATGAACGGATTGAGTCGGTAGCGGGCGATCAACACGATCAGCGCGATGATGGCCACGGCGGCATACACCAGCAGCCAATAGCCGAAGGACAGGGTCATGCGGTACTCCTCGAAAGGGTCACGTCGAATGGGTTGTGAAACTCATTAATCATTTCGATCGGTGATTTTCAAACGAGGTGAAACTAATTTTCGTGGAGAGATATGGGCTGTCGCGCAGAGACATGCGAGAACGCTGCCGATGAAAATCGCCCTGTGCAATTTTCATCGGCGCGGTGGCGCTGGCGGCTGAAAGGCGACGTCTCAGTCGTGGGCGACGTGGGCGCGCTTGAGCAGTTTCTTGCAGCGCTCCGACAGGTGCAGCACCCGCAGGTGTTTGCCGGCCTTGGCGTAGCGTTCGCGCAAGGTCATCAGTGCGGCGATTGCCGAGTAATCGACGAAGCTCAGATGACGGCAGTCGATCGTCACCAGCGCCGGGTCGTTGGCCGGGTCGAACTGATTGAGAAACGGCGTGGTCGAGGCGAAGAACAGCGTGCCGTGCAGGTGATACAACTTGCTGCCATCGGCCTCGACATGACTCTCGGCATACAGCTCGCGGGCCTGCTGCCAGGCGAAGTTCAGCGCGGCGATGATGATCCCGCACAGCACCGCCGTGGCCAGATCGGTGAATACCGTGATGGTGGTGACCGCGATGATCACCAGCACATCGTTCAACGGCACTTTGTTCAGCACCCGCAGCGAAGCCCAGGCGAACGTCTGCTGCGAGACCACGAACATCACCCCGACCAGCGCGGCCAGGGGAATGCGCTCAATCATCGGCGACAGAAACAGCACGAACAGCAGGATCATTACTCCGGCCACCACACCGGATAACCGACCGCGACCGCCGGAGCTCAGGTTGATCACGGTCTGCCCGATCATCGCGCAACCGCCCATGCCGCCGAACACGCCGGACACCATGTTCGCCGCGCCCAAGGCCACGCATTCACGGTCGGGGTAACCACGGCTCTCGGTGATTTCATCGGTCAGGCTCAGGGTCAGCAACGTCTCCAGCAAACCGACCAGCGCCATCAGGATCGCGTAGGGCGCGATGATGCGCAGAGTGTCGAGGTTCCACGGGATGTCGGGCAGCGCCAGGCTCGGCAACCCGCCGGCGATATGCGCCATATCGCCGAGGGTACGGGTCGGCAGGCCCAGCAGGTACACCGCCAGCCCGACCCCGAGGATCGCCACCAACGCTGGCGGTACCGCGCGGGTCAGCCGTGGCAACAGGTAAACGATGGCCATGGTTACCGCCACCAGCCCCGCCATCACATACAACGGCGGGCCGCTGAGCCAGGTGTCGCCACTCTTGAAATGCTCGAGCTGCGCCAGCGCAATGATGATCGCCAGACCATTGACGAAACCCAGCATCACCGGGTGCGGCACCATGCGCACCAGTTTACCCAGCCGCAGCAAGCCGAACGCCAGCATGATCAACCCGCCCAGCACCACCGTCGCGAGCAGATACTGCACGCCGTGTTGCACCACCAGCGCCACAATCACTACCGCCATCGACCCCGCCGCCCCCGACACCATCCCCGGCCGCCCGCCGAACAGCGCAGTCAACGTACAAATGATGAACGCGCCATACAGTCCCATCAGCGGATTGAGATGCGCCACCAAGGCAAACGCTATGCACTCGGGCAACAGGGCAAACGAAGTGGTAAGGCCGGCCAGGACATCGGCACGCAGGTGTTTTGCTTTCATGGGAGGACCGGGCACAACGGGGGAAAGAGGGGAGCGGATGTTACGGAATTGAGGGCGGTCCGGCCAGCCTGGGAAATGTCGAGGACGCCATCGCGAGCAAGCTCGCTCCCACAGGTCTCGCGTGGTATCCACCTCAGGTGAACGGCACAAAAACCTGTGGGAGCGTGGCTTGCCCGCGATGAACGATGACGCGATCTAGCGCGAACTCACACCATTTCGTTACGAATCCATTCCACCACCGACGTGCGTTTCGGCACCCAGCCCAGCATTTCGCGGGCGTGTTTACCGCGTACCCGACTGTTGGAGCCCAGGCCGTAGTTGGCCATTTCGTAGCCCCATTCGGCTTCGGCGTCTTTCAGCGGCCAGTCTTGCGGTTGGCCGAGGTTGAGGGCTTGGGCGATGGCGGTGGTCATTTCGATGAACGAGGCCTCGCTGCTTTCGACGAAGTAGAAGGTGCCCGGGATGTTGCGAGTCAGCGCCAGCAGGTAAAGGGCTACCACGTCTTCGATGTGCACGTTGGACCAGATGTTCTGGCCGCTGCCGACATGCCGCACCACACCGCTTTTGCGCGCTTGCTTGAGCAGGCGCGGCAACTGCACGCTGTCGCGTTTGACGCCCAGGCTGTGGCCGTAGATCAAGGTGTTGCAGATCACCGCCGAGTTCACGCCGTCCTTGGCCGCCGCCAGGATCAGGTTATCGATGGCTACGCGGGCAGCCTTGTCGACGGTGGGCTCCGGCAGGTTGTCTTCGTGATAAATCACGTCGCTGGATTTACCGCCGGACGCATCGCCGACGATGCTCGAACCGCTGGTGTGCAAGAACACTTTGTTGGACCCGCGCAGGGCATCAAGCAGCGCTTCGACTGCGGCGCGGTGGTCGCTGCTGGCGGCGTTGATTACCGCGTCGGCGGCGTGTGCCTGCCGGGTGAGCAAGTCGCGGTCGTCGAGGGTGCCGATCACGGCGTTGATACCCAGGGCCTTGAGCTCGTCAACCTGTTCGGCATTGCGTACCAGGCCGGTGACCTGGTGACCGGCCCTTACCAGACCGGTGGCGATGGAACCGCCGATGAAGCCGGCGGCGCCGGTGATGAATACGTTCATGGAGACTCTCCGTGGGTGAACAAGTGATGTGTCCAGTATCGAGGCAAGACCCTTGCCGAAACAGACCCTATTACCCAAATCACTCTTGCGCGCGAGTCACGAATCAACCCCGAAAATCCGACGAGGCGTAGTCCGCCAATTTGCCCTGAATAAAATCCAGGAAGCACTGAATCCGCAGCGCCAATTGCGAATTACGGTAGTACACCGCGTTGATCGGCTGGCGATAGCCGGTGTTGGCCTTGTCGAGCAGCACCACCAGGCGCCCGGCACGAATGTCGTCAATGGTCATGAAATGCGACAGGCAACAGATGCCCTGCCCCGCCAGCGCCAGCAGCCGCACCGTGTCACCGCTGGACGCGCTGATGGCCGGCTGGATCTGCCAGCGGTCACCGTGCGCATGCTGCAAAGGCCAATGGTTGAGGCTCTCGTGCTGGGTAAAACCAATCAAGGTATGCGCCACCAGATCGGTCACCGCTTTCGGCGTGCCGTGTTGTTTCAGATAGGCCGGGCTGGCGAGGATTCGCAACGGGCTGCAGCCCAGCGAGCGCGCATGCAGGGTTGAATCAGCGAGGGTGCCGATACGGATCGCAATGTCGGTGCTTTGCTCAAGCAGGTCGATGATCAGGTCGTTGCTGTTGAGCTCCAGTTGAATGTCCGGGTAGAGCCGGCGGAACTCATCGATGTGGGGCACGATGGCGTGCAGCATGAACGGTGATGCCGCGTTGATGCGCAAACGCCCGGACGGCGTCTGTTGGCGCGAAGACAAGCGCTCTTCGAGCTCCTCCATTTGATCGAGAATGCGCTTGGCTTGCTCGAAGAAATACTTGCCCTCTTCGGTCAGGTCCATGCGCCGCGTGGTGCGGTTGATCAGCGTGGTGTCGAGCTTGGCCTCCAGCCGTGACAAGGTGCGGCTGACCGCCGACGGCGTTTGGCCGACCTGCTCGGCCGCCGCGGAAATCGAACCGCACTCAATCACGCAGACGAAAATCTGCAGCTCATCGGATCTGGCTTTCACTAAGGTCCCTTATCGAATGCGTGCTTGTGGTGGCGAGGGAGCTTGCTCCCGCTGGACCGCGAAATGGTCCCGCTGCCCAGCTCATCGATAATAGCCGAGCGTCACGCCTTGAGGCCGAACACCTCAGTCAAATGCTGTTGGTATCGGGCCACGTCCGCTTCGATGTTCGGCCGCTTCATCACGTCAACCGCCAGGAAGGTCGGCAGACTGGTCATGCCGAGAAACTCGTTGGCCTTGTGAAACGGGAAGTAGACGGCGTCCACGCCCTTGCCTTCGAAGAAGTCAGTCGGGTCGTCGAAGGCTTGCTGCGGCGCATTCCAGGTCAGCGATAGCATGTACTGCTTGCCATGGACCATGCCGCCGCTGCCGTATTTCTGCGAAGCATCGGAACGGGTGCGACCATCGTTGGCGTAGAGGCTGCCGTAACCTTCGGTGAAGACTTCGTCGAGGTACTTCTTCACGGTCCAGGGCGCGCCCATCCACCAGCCTGGCATCTGATAAATAATCACGTCGGCCCACAGGTATTTGGCGACTTCCTCGGCGAGGTCATAGCCCTCGTCGATAAACGTGGTCTTGACGTCGATACCGCCGCGATCCAGCAGGCTGAGCGCGGCTTCATGCAGAGTGGCGTTGTAACGACCGTCGGAGTGAGCGAATTGTTTACCGCCATTGAGCAAGAGGACTTTTTTCATGGGGATTCTCGGGAAGGGTCAGAGTTTTGATGACGGCAGCCTATCGACCCGCCTCGCGCGGAGTAAGCTGCAATCCGACAAATATCTTTTGACCCATGCGCAAGAATTGACCATTGATTGTTGTTTCAGCCTGCACCGTCAGCCGCTGATCAACAGGTGCGCACCCAGCGCACCGAGGCCGACGAAGAACACGCGCTTGAACACCGGCGCGCTGATCCGCTGCCGCAGCCACTGCCCCAGCCACATGCCCAGCACCGCCGGAATCAGCGCCAGCAGTGAAGCCGTCAGCTCGCCACCGCCGAGGTCGCCGCGCCATAACAGCCCGGCAGCCAAGGCCAGGGTCGATACCGTGAATGACAAGCCCAACGCCTGCACTAGCTCATCCTTGTTCAGGCCGAGCGCTTGCAAATACGGAACGGCCGGGATCACGAATACACCAGTGGCCGAAGTGATCACGCCGGTCAGCAAACCGCACACGGGGCCCGCCCAGCGCTCAGAGTCTGGCCGGACCTTCAGCGTCGGCAAGAACAAACCGCTCAAGGCGTAGAGCAACAGCGCCGCGCCCAACGCGCGCACCACCCAATGCCCGCCCGCCATGCCGATCCACAGCGTCCCGGCGCCGGTGCCGATAAAAATCGCCAGCAGCATCGGCCACAGACGTTTGATCAGGCCTTGCAAATGCCCGCCAAACGCCAATTGCCAGACATTGGTCAGGGTCGCAGGAATGATCAGCAAAGCGGCTGCCTGCGCCGGCATCATAGCCAGGCCGAGCAACCCCATCGCCACGGTCGGCAGGCCGAGGCCGATCACACCTTTGATGGTACCGGCCAGGAGGAAAGTGCCGATCACCAGCAAGGTCAATGCCAGACCGAGGTTTTGGTAGAACGCTATAAAGGTATTCATGGGCGTTATCGTGGGGCTTAGCCGGCGGTTTGAAAATGTGGGATGTGTTGAGGCTGCCTCTTGTTTATAAAGAGTCTGGTATTTTCAGTGAGGCTGCTGACCCCTTCGCGGGCAAGCCCGCTCCCACAGGGTTTGCGAAGTCCAACCATCCATTTAAGGCTGTAGATATGCACTTCGACCTCACCGACCTGCGCCTCTACCTGCACATCCTCGACGCTGGCAACATCACCGCCGGCGCGGCTCGCAGCCATTTGTCCCTGGCCGCCGCCAGTGCGCGCATTCGCGCGATGGAAGCCTCCTTAGGTGTCGAGTTCCTGCAGCGCGGCCGCCGTGGCGTCAGCCCGACCGCCGCGGGCAAGGCTTTGGCCCGGCATGCGCGGTTGTTGCTGCAGCAGGCCGAACGCATGCAGCAAGACCTCGCCGAGTACGCCAACGGGACCAAGGGCCAGGTACGTTTGTTGTGCAATACCACGGCAATGACCGAATACCTGCCGGAGATGCTCGCGGATTTTCTGCGCGAGCATCCCAACCTCGATATCGATGTGCAGGAACTGCCGAGTTCGCGCATCACCCACGCCCTGCGGCAGGGCACCGCGGAGTTGGGGATCGTGTCCGATGCGGTGGACACCGGCGGTCTCCAGACCTGCCCGTTCCGCGACGATCCGCTGGTGCTGATCCTGCCTGCCTGCCACACGCTGGCTGATGGCCGCGCGCTTTCATTCGCCGACACCCTGCACGACGACTACGTCGGCCTCAACGCCAACAGTGCCCTGGCGATTTATCTCGAGGAGCAAGCGCTGCATGTCGGGCGGCGCATGCAGATTCGGGTTCGCGCTGACGGTTTCGACGGCGTGATCCGCATGGTCGCCCGTGGCGCCGGACTGGCGGTCGTGCCGCTGGCGGCTATCGAACGACGCGGCCATGAGCCCGGCATCACGTTCGTGGCACTCAGCGAAACCTGGGCGCAACGCCGGCTGCTGCTCTGCGCAAAGGACTTCCAGCACTTGCCGGCCTACGCGCGGGCCTTGCTCGACGCACTGCGCCCAAACCAATGCGCGCTTATGGACAGCTCAATGTCGACTCCAGACAACTGACCGAGGGCACGGCGCTATAGGGTGCGAGTTCGTTCGTCCCCACTGCCCGGAGCCCATATGGCCAATCCACCGATTACCGTTCTGCGCGACACCCATCCACTGCCGGTGCTCGATGCCTGCAAATGGGAAAAACTCGAAGGCGATCCGCACACCGTCAACCTCAACGCCTACACCAGCGAGGACGGCAGCAAAATCATGGGCACCTGGATCTGCACGCCGGGCAAGTGGTATGTGGAATACGTGAAGTGGGAATACTGCGATTTCCGCGAGGGCTACTGCATCATCACCCCAGAGGGCAAAGAGCCGATCCACTTGCGGGCCGGGGATATTTTCGTCGTTGAGCCGGGAATGAAAGGCACTTGGGAAGTGGTGGAAACCGTGCGTAAGTATTTCGTCTTCGCCTGACCGTTCAGCGGTTGGCAAAAACCCGGGGAACCGCCCGACGCGGTTCCCCGGAAAACGCCTCAACTCATTGAGGCTTGCGATAGCTGTTGATGATCGCCGAGAAATCCAGCCCACCTTCCCCGCGCAGGCTCATGGCCTGATACAACTGCTGGGCCACGGCACCGAGCACCACCGGTTGATGCGCCTGGCGCGCCGCTTCGGTGGCGAGCCCCAGATCCTTGAGCATCAAGTCTGCGCCGAAACCGCCGGTGTATCCCCGGGCGGCGGGCGCCGTTTCGATGATCCCCGGCCACGGGTTGTAGGTGTCCGAACTCCAGCAACGCCCGGTCGAACTGTTGATGATGCCCGCCAGCACGCCGGTGTCGATACCCAAGGCATTGCCCAGGGCCATGGCTTCGCTGACGCCAACCATGGAAATCCCCAGCAACAGGTTGTTGCAGATCTTGGCGATTTGCCCGGTGCCAACCTCGCCGCAATGGACGATGTTGCGGCCCATCTGCGCCAGCACCGGTTGCAAGGTCGCAAACAGTGCGGCAGTGCCGCCGACCATAAAGGTCAGGGTGCCGGCCGCCGCGCCGCCGGTGCCGCCGGATACCGGCGCATCCGCCATGGCCACGCCTTGCTTGGCGGCAGCGGCGGCGACTTCGCGGGCGGTCTGCGGATCGATGGTGCTGCAATCCACCGCCGGCACGTCCTTGCCAATGCCCGCCAGCACGCCGTCTTCACCGAGCCAGACGCTGCGCACATGCGCGGCGGCGGGCAGCATGGTGATCACCAGTTGCACGTCGGTGGCGGCAGCTTTCGGCGAGGTGCTGATGGTCCCGCCCAGTTGCGCCAGCTCGGCGAGCACGGTCTGGTTCAGGTCGAACAGATTCAGCGAATGCCCCGCCTTCAACAGGTTGCGCGCCATCGGTGCGCCCATGTTGCCGAGGCCGATAAATGCAATCTTCATGTCCGCCTCCTCAACGCAGGTTGATCGTGGTGTTCACACCATCGTTGACGCTGTCGTCATCGAACCAACGAGACGTAACGGTCTTGGTCTGGGTGTAGAACTGCACCACTTGCTTGCCGTACGGACCGAGATCGCCCAGTTTCGAACCGCGGGAACCGGTGAAGCTGAAGAACGGCACTGGCACTGGAATCGGGATGTTGATGCCGACCTGGCCGACATCGATTTCAGTCTGGAACTTGCGTGCGGCGGCGCCGCTCTGGGTGAACAGGCCCGTGCCGTTGCCAAACGGATTAGCGTTGACCAGGGCAATGGCTTGATCGAGGGTGTCGACTTCCAGCACCACCAGCACCGGGCCGAAAATTTCCTGGGTGTAAATCTGCATGTCGGTTTTCACCCCGGAGAACAGGGTCGGGCCGACGAAGTTGCCTTGCTCGTAGCCCGCGACTTTGATGTCACGGCCATCGAGCTCGAGTTTGGCGCCTTCCTTGATGCCGCTTTCGATCAGATCCAGAATCCGCGCCTTGGCCCGTTTGGAAATGACTGGCCCGACGTCAGTGCCCGGCTCGCTGCCGGCATTTACGCTGAGTTTTTGCGCCAGGGCCTTGAGGTCCGGCAGCCACTGTTTGGCGGCCCCCACCAGCACCACCACCGAGGTGGCCATGCAGCGTTGCCCGGCCGCACCGAACCCGGCGCCGACCAAGGCATTCAGGGTTTGCTCACGATTAGCGTCCGGCAGTACCACGGCGTGATTCTTGGCGCCCATCATCGACTGCACGCGTTTGCCGTGTTTGCCCGCCAGGTCGTAGACGTGAGTGCCGACGGCAGTGGAGCCGACGAATGACACAGCCTTGATGTCCTGGTGAGTGCACAGCGCATCCACCACGTCCTTGCCGCCATGCACCACGTTCAGCACACCGGCCGGAACGCCGGCTTCGACCGCCAGTTCCACCAACAGCATGGTGGACATCGGGTCCTGCTCGGACGGCTTGAGCACGAAGGTGTTGCCGCAGGCGATGGCCATCGGGAACATCCACAGCGGAATCATTGCCGGGAAGTTGAAGGGCGTGATGCCGGCGCAGACGCCGATCGGTTGGCGCAGGGTGTAGGTATCGACACCGCCAGCGACGTTCTCGGCAAACTCACCCATTTGCAGAGTGCCGATGGAGCAGGCGTGTTCGACGACTTCGAGGCCGCGAAAAATATCACCCTCGGCATCGGCAATGGTCTTGCCCTGCTCGGCGCTCAGGACTACGGCGATGCGTTTGGAGTGTTCACGAATCAGCGCCTGCAGCTTGAGCATGATGCGCATGCGCGCGCCGATCGGCGTCAGCTTCCAGGTCTGGAAGGCGCGGTGCGCGGCGGCGATGGCGGCGTCGACTTCGGACGCGGTGGCAAAGGGTACTTTGGCCAGCACTTGCTGGGTTGCCGGGTTGACGATGTCCTGCCACTCGGTGGTCTGGGACTCGACCCACTCACCGTTGATCAACAGCTTGACCTTTTGCACGGTGGTTTCGTCAGGCGTAAGGGATGCGTTCATGGGGTTCTCCTGGATTTATTGTTATCAGGGAGCCAAGGCGAGAAGTTCGCCTTGTGATGAGGCGGGTGACACAGTTTGGTCGTCGAACGGTTTTTGGAGTATAGATGTGCAAACTTCTAATAAGAACGCACATAAAAGCCGGTCCATCATGCAAAAAAACATCACCTCCCTCGGGTCGCTGAACTGGGACGACTTGAAGTTTTTCCTCGAAGTGGCCCGCACCCGCAAGGCCAGCACCGCGGCCAAGCGCCTGGCGGTGGACTACACCACCGTGTCGCGGCGCATCAGCTCGCTGGAAAGTGCGTTGGGCACGCTGCTGTTCGAAAAATCGCGGACCAATGGCTTTGTGTTGACTGCCGAAGGTCAGCGGCTGCTCGGTTATGCCGAGTCGATTGAAAGCACGCTGCACATGGCCTGCGAGCAAGTGTCCGGCTCCGGCGTGGCGCTGTCGGGACACGTGCGAATGGGTTGCACCGAAGGGTTTGGCAGTTTTTTCATCACCCCGCAGTTGAGTCACTTCGTCGATGCCTACCCGGCCATCTCGGTGGACATCTTGCCGCTGCCGCACTTCATCAGCCTGTCCAAGCGTGAAGCCGACATCGTCATCGCCCTCGAACGCCCGGAACACGGGCCCTACGTCTGCTGCAAACTGTGTGACTACCGGTTGCAGTTGTATGCGACCCAGGAATACCTGGACCAGCACCCACCGATCCGTCGCCCGTCCGACTTGAGCAAGCATTCATTTATCAGTTACGTGGATGACCTGGCGTTCAGTTCAGAGCTGCTGTACTTGGCCAACGTACTGCCCGGCGCCAGCGCCAACCTGCGCAGCACCAGCGTAATCGCACAGTTCGTCGCCGCGCAGCAAGGCCGCTCACTGGCGATCCTGCCCTGCTTCCTCGCCGCTCAGGACCCTCGCTTGCTGCCGGTACTGGCGCAGGACATCAACATCACTCGGCAATTCTGGATGTACTGCCGCGAGGACCTGCGCAAGCTCAAGCGGATCACCCTGTTGTGGGATTACATCAGGGAGGTGACTGAGCAGAACCAGGCGCTGTTGATGGGCGAGAGTCGGGAAATGGTGTTTGCCGATTAGTTGGCGCAGACCTTGTCTCTTCCCGACGATCGCCGCGCGTCAGTCGCTCGCTCCCAGTTCCAGCATCAGCCCACTGAGCCGTTTAACCTTGCGCCGCACCGCCTCCTCGAACACCCCCGTGCGCGGCTCGATCAAGCTGAACCAGTGCTTGGCCCGAGTGATGCCGGTGTAGATCAGCTCCTTGGTCAGCACCGGATTCAAGGCGTCCGGCAGGATCAACGCGGTGTGCGCGAACTCCGAGCCTTGGGACTTGTGCACCGTCATGGCGTACACGGTTTCGACGTCGTTGAGTCGGCTCGGCAACACAAACCGCACGCCGCCCTGGCCGTCGTTGCGCGGGAATGCGACGCGCAATACTTGCTTGCCCGCCTCAGGCCCGTCGAGTTCCGGCAGCTTCAGGGCAATGCCGATGTCGCCGTTCATCAAACCCAAACCGTAGTCGTTGCGGGCCATCAACACCGGCCGGCCTTCGTACCATTGCTGGTCGCTGTCGATGAGCCGAGCCCTGAGCAGTGCCGCGGTGATTCGTTGGTTGAGGCCTTCCACGCCCCAAGGGCCCTTGCGCACGGCGCACAACAATTGGAAGGCGTCGAACGCCTCGAGCACCGTTCGGGCCCATGTCGTCCAGCATGGATCAGTGAGTGCGCGGTCACCGGCGGGACGCTGCTCGCGCAACAGGTTCAGGTAATGCCGATAGCCTTGTGGCCCCTCGGGCTTGCCTTCGAGCAACAGCCGCTCCAGAGCATGATCGTGTTCGCCCTTGAGGCTCAAAGAGGACAGATCGGCGTGGGTGCGTGCAGCCAACAGCTGGCGGGCCTCATCAGGCCGCTGCTGGTTGACCCAACGCGCCAGCTGACCAATCCCGCTGCCTTCACCGAAGCGGCGCGAGTGACGCAACATGACCACTTGCTGGGCTAGCGGATGCTCACCCTGGTCATCCTGTTGCAAGCCGCTGCCCTCAAGCCGTTCGCCGCTGACAGATTCCAGCCACTGGCGGGTCTGTGCGCTGTACCAACCGGCCTCGGCATCGCGACACAGATCCCCGAGGACAGCGCCGGCCTCTACCGAGGCCAATTGATCCTTGTCGCCCAGCAGCACCAATCGGGCGTGGGCGGGCAAGGCGTCGAGCAGATTGGCCATCATCTCCAGGTCGATCATCGACGCTTCGTCCACCACCAGCACGTCCAGCGGCAACAGATTGCCCGCGTGATGGCGGAAGTGTCGCGTGCCGGGACGACTGCCCAGCAAGCGGTGCACAGTGGTGACGTCGCTGGGGATGCGCTCACGGACTTCAGCGCTGACTTCCAGGTTGCGAACCTGTTGGCTGATGGATTCGGTCAAGCGCGCGGCGGCCTTGCCGGTCGGCGCTGCGAGACGGATACGCAAGGGCTCGCCGGTCGCCACCGCAGGCGCCTGGAGCAAGGCGAGCAAACGCACGACCGTGGTGGTTTTACCGGTACCAGGTCCGCCGGTCACGATGCTGAACGCTCCGCGGGTCGCCAGGGCGCAGGCGAGTTTTTGCCAGTCGATCACGCCGCCCGGTGTTGCAGGACCGAACAACCCGGTCAGGCGTTCCGCCAGATCCGCCGGCGTGGCTTCTCCAGTGGCCAGACGCTGACGAAGCGCGGCATCAATGCGCCGCTCATAATTCCAGTAGCGGCGCAGATACAGCCGCTTGCCCGAGAGCACTAACGGGCGCTGCTGCACCGACTCCCGGCCATCGGCGGCCAGCGCTACCAACTCACTTGCGGCCAGGACCTTGCACCAATGGGCGCCGTCCACCGTTTCTAGCAATTGTGAAGGCAACAACATTGCGCCGCTTGTCACGTCCCCCTCGGGCGGTAACGACAGAGCGAAGTCCGGCTCCTTCAGCGTCTCGAACAGGTCGAGGCAGACATGTCCATGGCCGAGCTGGTGACTGGTCAGCGCTGCCGCCAACAGCACCAGCAGTTCGTCGTGTGGTGCCCGCTCATGCAGGAAAGCCACGAAGGCTTTATCCAGCGCCCGCAACCAACCGCGCTCGACCCAATGGGTGAGCAGCAGCATCAAGTCAGCGCCATGGGTCAAGGGCGCGAGGTCGGCAAGGGCCTGCTGCGCCATCGCTGTCGGCAGAAGGTCGGCGAAGGAACGGCTCATAGCAAGACTCCCTGTTCCCACGCGGGCTCGAGTTTGGTTTGTGGTTTGCCCTGGAACAGGTAATCGAGTTCTTCGATCAATTGCCGCGGCGGCCGGACAAAGTAAGCGCCCTGGCTCTGCGCGCGCGTGCCCCGTAAGAACAGATACAGCGCGCCGCCGACATGGCGGTCGTAATCGTAGTCAACCAGCCGCGCTTTCAATTGGCGATGCAGCGCCAACAAGTACAGGACATATTGCAGGTCATATCGATTGTCGAGAATCGACTGCTCCATGGCTTGTTCGGTGTATGCCTGGTCGTCGACCCCGAGCCAGTTGGACTTGTAGTCCGCCACGTAATAACGCCCCTGATGCTCGAACGTAAGGTCGATAAACCCCTTGAACATGCCGTTGAGCAGCACCGGCTCCGCCGCCACTCGGGCGACACCGTTGTGGGTGAAGTGACGCACGCGCTCGTCGAGCTTGAGCACGTCGACCTTGTGACTGGCGAACCAGAATTCCATCTCGACCTGATACTGGGTGAGCGCCTCAAGCACCACCGGCGGCTCTCCCGACCCGACGCGCAAGGGCACCGTCAGCATGTCTTGCAGCCAACCGGTCAGGGTCGGGATCCAGCCATCCCAGCCACGCCGATTGCAGCGGCGGGCCACCGCGTCCCTGACGGACTGCGGATCGGCCTTGAAGCCCTCACCCCCGGCCCATTCGAGCAAACCATGCAGGAAGGTGCCTGGGTTCGGACCGCGGGGGAAGCGATGGATATCGCCTCCCGTGCTGACCACTTCACGAGGAGCATCGGGATCCAGTCGCTCATCATCGAAGAGCTTTTGGGCCTGCGGGCTCTCCGGCGCTTCGGTGCTGCCGGGGCTGAGGATGTCGCTAATGCGCAACGCGCTGTAAGAAGCAATCCACCAGTTCTCGCTGGCTTTGCGTGTCGGTATCAACGACGCCAGCAGCAAGGCCTCGCTACGCGGTGGACGATAAGCGTTGCTGGTCGCTTCCGGCAGAGGTTGATAGCTGATGGCCGGACAGCCCTGTTGCAAGGCCTCCAGCCAGCGTTTCAGGCCGGCGGATTCGGCCACCGGCACACCGCCACCCAGCAGGTAACCTAGCGCTGACAAGTGCAACACCGACTGGTTGTTGTTGCCGCGCTTGAGGTCGGCTACACCCAGCCACAGTGCGTGACGGGCTCGGGTCAGCGCGACATACAGCAGACGCAAATCTTCAGCCAGGCGCTCGTCGTCAGCCAGCGCGATCAGCTCTGCGTTCGGCTGCAACGTCACTTGGGCGTTGCCCTGGGCGTCGTGATAGTGCAACGGCAATCGACTGCCATCCACCGGTTTCGCTGAACATGCGAACGGCAGGAACACCAACGGGTATTCGAGGCCTTTGGATTTGTGGATGGTGACCACTTTCACCAATTGCTCATCGCTTTCCAGGCGCAGAATCTGCTCTTCACCCGCCTGCCCGGACAATGCCAAATGCTCGGACAAATGCCGGATCAACGCTTGTTCGCCGTCCAACTCCGAAGCCGCTTGTTGCAGCAGCTCTGAGAGGTGCAGCAAATTGGTCAGCACGCGCTCGCCGTCATTGCGCACCACCAAGGCTTGAGGCAGATGGAAATCGTGTAGCAGGCGCCGCAGCATCGGCAACACGCCTTGCACACGCCAGATGTCACGATAGCGGCGAAATTGCATGACCCGTGCTTCCCAGGCGAGTTCGTCCTGGTTCAAGCGCTCAAGTTCGAGCAGCGGCAGGTTGAGGGTGAGACTGGCCAGGGCCGCACGCAACGGGCGCTCGGCATCGGGCTCGGCGCACGCCTTGAGCCAGGTCAACAGGTCTCGAGCTTCCTGGGCGGCGAACACCGAATCCTTGTCCGACAGGTAGACGCTGCGCACACCACGGGCCGTCAGTTCGTCGCGTACGGCCTGGGCCTCTTTGCCATCGCGCACCAGAATGGCGACATCCGCAGGCAACACGCCGCGCAACGGCTTGCCATCCTCGGCGAAGCCAACCCGGCCTTGCAGCCCGCCATTGAGCAGTCCGGCGATCTCGGTGGCACAGGTGGCCGCCAATTGCTGCCGGTAGGTGGCACCGGACAGCGGTTGATCGGAGGACAGGTGCCAGAAATTAAGCTGAGTGACGTCGTGGCCATGGATCTGCAACCGCTCCTTGCGGCCTTGTGCCGCGACTGGCAGGAATGGCACCGGATTGTCGCCGTTCGGTTCGCGGAACAGGAACGCCCCCCGTCCTTGCTCGCGGGCCTCGGCACGCTCGAACACATGGTTCACCGCTTCGACCATGCCGTGGCTGGAGCGGAAGTTGGTCCCCAATGTGTGCAAGCGGCCGGTGGTCGCCTGGCGTGCGCGCAGGTAGGTGTAGATGTCCGCACCACGGAAGGCGTAGATCGCCTGCTTCGGATCGCCAATCAGGAACAGCCCGGACTCACGGTTATTCTCCTCGATGCGGTAGATGCTCTCGAAGATGCGGTACTGCACCGGGTCGGTGTCCTGGAATTCATCGATCAGCGCCACGGGAAACTGTTCGCGAATCACCGTTGCCAGGCGCTCGCCGCCTTCCGCCTGGAGGGCGGCATCGAGGCGCAATAGCATGTCGTCGAAACCCATTTCCGCGCGGCGTCGCTTCTCTTCTTCAAAGCGTGTTCCCACCCATTGCGCTGCGTGTTGCAGCACCGCGGCGTCCGCTGTGGGCAGCGCATCCAGGCTGGCCTTGAGCCCCGGCATGGCGTCCAGGCCCGGATGGTTTGGCGCCTCGCCTTTCCAGGCTTCGGCCATCCCTTCCGGGGTCAGGCGGGTAAATCCGGTGCCGATGTCCAGCAACTCAAGTGCCTCGTCTGCAGCCCAGGCGCGGAGCTTTTCGAACCAGGGCTCAAAATAGCGCGCCTGCATCTTCCGCCCATCGACACTTTTGCTGGCCACACCTTGATGACAGATCGCCAACAACTCATCGGCCCATTGCTGCCAAGGCATTTTCAGTTCGAGCAAGGTAGCGCGCCGCTGTTGCAGGCTCGCGATGATCAGCTCAGCAGGGGTTTGAGTCGAGGTGTTGTTGCGCGCGCTGGCGAACAGTCCGCGCACACGCGGTAACAGGGCCGCCGGGCCGCCCAGATTGGCGCGGACCCAATTCAGCGCATCACCCTCCATCGGATAACAGAACAGTCGCCAGTAATCGCGCAGCACCTCACCGAGCAGGTCGCTGTGATCGGTCTCGAGGGTTTGGGTAAACAGGCTGCCGCTGTCGAACGCGTGCTCGCGCAGCATGCGCTGACACCAACTGTGAATCGTCGAGACCGCAGCCTCGTCCATCCACTGCGCAGCAATGTCCAGACGGTTCGCACAACCCGGCCATTGTTCTGGCGTGAACTGGTCCCGCAGTTGCTCGATCAACCCGTCCGGCGCCGGTGTTTCGTTACGGAAGTAGCGCGCGGCTTCGGCTAGACGAGTGCGGATACGATCACGCAATTCTTTGGTCGCCGCGTCAGTGAAGGTCACGACCAGAATTTGCGGCGGCAGCAGTTCGCGGCCAAAACCGTTGAGCTCGCCGCCATGACCGAGGACCAGACGCAGATACAACGCCGAAATGGTGAAGGTCTTGCCCGTGCCGGCACTGGCTTCGATCAGTTGACTGCCGTGGAGCGGGAACCCGAGGGCCAGAGGCATTGGCGAGGTCATGAGCGAGCCTCCTCCGTAGTCAGTGATCGCCACGGCGCTTCCAACAATGGCCGATAAAGTGCATCGCACCAGTCAGGGAACATCTCGTCTGCAATCAATGCATCGTAATCGGCAAACTGGCGAGCCAGCGCCGGTGATTCGCGGCGCTCGCCTTCCGTGGTCTGGCCATCGCCTTCGTAGGCTTTACGGGCGGCGGCATCGGCTTTCGCGGGGTCGGTTTGACTGAGCCAGGCGAATGCAGTCTTCACCGCCACTGGCAGCGGCTGGCACATTCCCGATTGCCAGGCTTGCAACAGATTGCCAAGGATGTCGAGCGCGGCACTTTCGCTCAGCGGAGCCAGCAGCAGACTGTCATCGCTGGCCACCAGGGCGGTCGTCATTGACCAGCCGCTAGCACAGGCCACCAGGTGATTGACCCAGGGACGGATGAGGCGGTGCCACTTGCGGCTCTTGATCGAGCCGATGCTGTTTGGAATCGCGGTAACCGCCAAAACGCCGCCGTCGGCACGCTGGTGCAGACCGCTGAGCCAACCTTCGATACGCAAACCGTGAAGCTCCAGCGCAACGGGTAAAGCGCTGGTCAGCGGCATGGGCCACAACGTGAGCAATTGTTGATAGCGGCGCAACAGATCCGGTAAGGGCTCAATCAATTCACGTTGCAGCGATAGACCGAAACCCGCCATGGGCAACAAGCCACTGTTTTGCAGACGCAGGGCCTGCGCTTGCAGTGCCTGGTCAGGCTCATCGGGCCGTAGCATCGCGGCGTCCAGCAGACTGCCGCTTACGCTGTAGCGCTCCAGCGCGTCGAGTACGAAAGGTTCTTCGTCTGCCAGAGGAGCCTCGATGGCCTCAAAGAACACTTTCAGCCGCTGGCTGAAAAAATGCCGCACAGGGTGGCGAAGAAAATCCTGCAACTGCCCGAAGCTAAGGGGCTCTTCCTGTACGTAAGCCTCCAATCGCCCGGGCGGCGCGGCGTGGATCTCGGATTGATGAAGCAATTGCCATTCACTGGCGTAGCTGAACAACGGGTCCCCGGCATGGAAATACCGCGCGCTGAACGGCTGCAAGGGATGCTCCTGGGTCATGGCCGCGAGCAGATCCTGGTCTTCCTCGGGCAGGTGCCAGCCACTGGCGAGATGGTCACGCAACTGGCCGATCAACACCGACGCCGGACGTTCGCTGTTATCCCGAATACTGCGTCCGACCCAACTGATGTACAAC
This sequence comes from Pseudomonas rhizozeae, assembly GCF_031583775.1. Lineage (NCBI taxonomy): Bacteria > Pseudomonadati > Pseudomonadota > Gammaproteobacteria > Pseudomonadales > Pseudomonadaceae > Pseudomonas > Pseudomonas rhizozeae. The sequence continues at coordinate 2,334 of NZ_JAVLSB010000048.1, read as the reverse complement.
TGCCCCCTCGCCGAGAGCAGTGCCTCTAACAACAGGTAACGGTCGTCCTCACGGCGAGAACGGTCACCGGGTCGGTAATCGCTTCCCATCAGGTCAAAGTCGAGCGGTGGCTGCGCACGGGGGTAATCACCGTCGTTCATGCCCAACAGGCAGACCAATTTGAACGGAATTGCGCGCATCGGCATCAGCGTACAGAAGTTGACGGCGCCGGCCAGGAAGCGCTGGGACAAGCGCCCCTGATCAAGCCCTGCCAACCAGGCTTCGCGCACCACGGTCAGCGGCAATTCGTCCTGCAACCCGACTGAATCGCAGGTCTCAAGCCAGGTTTCGCGGAGCTCTTCGAGTTGAGTCAGCAGGTATTCGTCATGTTCGTTCGAGGCCTCGAAGAACAACGACACCAGCGCTTGCAGACGCACTCCCCATTGTTCGGGGGCGGCGGGTTGCGAGAGTTCCTGATGAGCGACATCCAACGCATCGAGTAGCGCGACCAAAGGGCCGATCAGCGCAGCATCAAGCCCACCGATTTCGTCATAGGGCTCGATGGTGTCGAACGCCTCACCCGTCCCTACTGCATATCCGAGCAACATGCGCCGCAAACCAAAATGCCAGCTGTTTTGCTCCAGTGCTTGCGGCAGGCCAAGTCCTGCGCGTTGTTGCGCGTTCATTCCCCAGCGGATACCGGAACCTTCGATCCAGCGATGCAGGGTCGGCAGATCCCGCTCTTCGATGCCGAACCGCGCACGCAAGGCAGGAACATCCAGCAAATCGAGAATCTCGCTGACCGGAAAACGGCTGTCCGGCAGCTTGAGCAGATGCTCTACCGCAATCAACAGCGGGTCACGGCCGCGCTGCCCTTGATCGGTCAAGGTAAAGGGAATAAAGCGAGGATCCTGGCGTTCCAACTGGCCGAACACTGCGCGGATGTGGGGCGCGTAACTGTCGACGTCGGGCACCATGACAATCACATCCCGGGGGCGTAACTCGGGGTCGGCGCTGAAACGAGCGAGTAGTTGGTCATGGAGGATTTCCACTTCGCGCTGAGCACTGTGAGCGACGTGAAAACGGATGGAGTGATCGGTCTCGATATTGACTGCAGGCCAGTGTTTTCGGGTCTCGTCCAGGGGGCGCAGTTCAAGGATGTCGTCCTGCAATTGATTGAGCAGGGTGTTCGGATCACTGTCGCTGAACAGGTCAATACGACCGTCGCGAAATGCCGAGCGATAGCTGCCCGGATCGTCGTAGCTGTCGAGCAGATTGATGTAGTCGCGACCTTGTTTGCCCCAGGCTGCCAGAAGCGGATGGGCGTGCTGGTGCAACAGCTCAGGGGCGAGGATCGCGGGAGTGCCAACCTTGCGGGCCTGCCGCTTGTACTGGTGGCGTAGCAGGTCCTTGTCGGCAACGATGTCGGCCCAATGGTGACGGCAAGGATTGTGCACACACAGCAATACTTGGCTGAAACGCGCCAATCCGGCGAGCGCCTCAAGCACCTGGGCCGGCAGCGAAGAAATACCGAAGACAATTACCCGGGATGGTAAACCTTTGGGCGCTACCTCGAGGGTGTTGATCCGCTCGATATAACGCTGATGGACGCCGGCCCGACTCTGCGCCATGCCCTCTTCACCAACATCGACGAGCAGCGCCCGCCAAAGCTCCGCTTGCCAGCAATTGGCGGGGGCCAGTGCCTTGTGTTCGCCGCGAACGTTTCTGAGTTGGTGCCGACCTTCCGCCCAGTCTTCAAGCCAGTCGGCGCGGTAGACCTGGTATTGGTCAAACAGGTCGGCCAGGCGCTCGGCCAATTGATAGCGTTTACGTAGATCGGTGTCGTGGGTCAGAAAGCGTTGCAGCGGCTCAAAATACGGTTGGTCGATCAGCTCGGGCAGAAGACGCATCAGGCGCCAAGTGAGTGGCGCTTTGTCCAGCAGGGAGGTGGCAGGGATTTCGTCGCGGCCCAGCACCATGCGATAGAGCTGCCACATGAAACTGCCCGGCAATTGCACGTCTATCGCAGCGGCGATGCCGCACCCGCCGAGATCGTCATCTTGAGGATCTTCAGCCAGGGCCAGCTTCAACCACTGGGCGATGCCGTTGCTCTGTACCAGGGCAATCTCGTCCTCCAAGGGCGCCAGTGGATAGCGCCGCATCCAACTGACAACCAGGCTGCGCAGTTCATCGAGGCGGTTACCGTGAACCACCATAAAACCCGCGTTGAGGGACTGCGCGTCCGGCATAAAGGCTTCCTTTGGAAAATGCAAAAGCTAGGGCCGAACATTAACACTGTCGGAAGTCAGTGACAGCCAAGAGCCTTCCTAGGTTGTTGTAAGAAAAATGACTTTC